>NZ_DDOP01000068.1:0-5399 GCF_002341725.1 Bradyrhizobium sp. UBA2491 | reverse complement strand
GGCTTTCCCTGCGCCCTCTGTGAAGAGAGCGCGAAACGAAATGCAAAACTTCGGACAGATCATGTCGCGAGATCGCGGATATGCGCCCAAGCGGCTTCTCGCGTATTCTTCGAGACACGCGTTCGTCGCTCCTCAGAACGACAGAGGCGGTCTAGCGCAAGTCGGACGCAGAGGAGCGGGTGTGCTACTTCGCCTTCGGCCGGTACGCCGCGAAGAACACCCGCGTCGCGCTGTCGACGACGGTCGCGATCCGCTCCGGCGATGGCGACGGACTGGCCTGGAAGATGAACGCCTGGAACAGCGAGGCCTGGCACATATGCATGAACTGCCAGGCCGCGAGTTGATAATCATCGATCTCCAGCTCGCCGAGTGCCCCACGCGCCTCCAGATAGGTGGCAAAGCGGTCCACCGTGTAGGCGATGACGTGGGTGTAGAACTGGCTGCCGAGTTCGGGCATCCGCTCCGCGATCGCCATGACGGTGCGGATCGCCGAGCCGCCGCCCGGCCGGCACAGCAGCGCGATATAGGCGCGGCCGAATTCGGGGAGGGTGGTGTCGACGTCGCGCGCCGGATCGAAGTTGAAATCAACCCTGCCCTGCTCGAGCTTCTCCTCCTCGACGATCGCGGCGAACAGCCCGGCCTTGTCCGGAAAGTAGACATAGAGCGTGCCCTTGGAGACGGCGGCAGCGCGGGCGATCTCGCCCATGCTGGCGCCATCGAAGCCGAGCTCCAGGAATACCTTGCGGGCGCCGTCCAGGATCTGGCGGCGTTTCGAGGATTCCTCCTCGCCGATGGCGTGGAGGGTGGTTCGGGGTGCTGCAACCATTGATTTAGCTTCTCGCGAAAGAACTCAACCGAAAATGCGCACGCGAAGAATCGAAGCCTTATAATCCATGGGACGGGAATATAGATTGACCGAACCGTTCGGTCAATGATATTGGTGGGAGTGACGATGCGCCGCACGGCCCTTATTTCGCCACTGCGGGCGTCGAGATTTTTTATGGGGAGCCTCGGCTATGGCCGCAGCACGAGACCAGGCTGCACGCATTGTTCGGTCCGAGCCTGAGATGGCCGAGGACGCGATGGCGCGCGACGCATCCGGCGATCTCGGAGAGCAGGGCCGGGCTGACGAGGCCAGGCGTCCCGCCGAGGCGCCGCCCGCTTCTACGCCCGAGCAGCCGACCGCATCTCCCGCCGCGCCGGCGCCGAAATCCAGCAAGCGCAAATTCGTGATGATCGGTGTGATCGGCCTGCTGGCGCTCGCCGCTGCGAGCTATGCCACCTATTACGTGCTGGTCGGACGCTTCTATATCTCGACCGACGACGCCTATGTCCGCGCCAACAACACCATGCTCGGCGCGCGCGTCGCGGGCCACATCGCGGCGATCCTGCCCGGCGACAATACGCTGGTACGCGCCGGCGACGTGGTGTTCCGGATCGATGACGGCGACTATCGCATCGCGGTCGACGCTGCCCGCACACGGATCGCGACCCAGCAGGCGACGATCGATCGGATCGGCCGCCAGGTCGCGGCTGCGGTGAGCTCGGTCGAGCAGGCGCAGGCGCAGCTGGTGTCGGCGCAGGCCGGCCTGAAGCGTGCCGATCTCGATTTCGACCGCCAGCAGGCGCTGAGCACCAAGGGCTTTGCCTCGCGCGCCACCTTCGAAGTCTCGGAAGCCGGCCGCGACCAGGGCGCAGCCAGCGTGCGGTCCGCGCAGGCGGCCTATGATGCGGCCAAGGACAATGTCGAGGTGACCAAGGCGCAGCAGGCCGAGGCCCGCGCCCAGCTCGCCGAGTTGCAGACCCAGCTCGCCAAGGCCGAGCGCGATCTCGAATTCACCAACGTCCGCGCACCGGTCGACGGCACCTTCTCCAACCGCCTCGTCAACACCGGCGACTACATCAATGTCGGGCAACGGCTCGGCAATGTGGTGCCGCTCGACGGCGTCTTCATCGATGCCAACTACAAAGAGACCCAGCTCAAGCGCATCCGTCCCGGCCAGCGGGTGACGATCAAGGTCGACGCCTACGGCTTCCGCAAGTTCACCGGCGTCGTCGACAGCATTTCGCCGGCGGCGGGCTCGGTGTTCACGCTACTGCCGCCCGACAATGCCACCGGCAATTTCACCAAGATCGTGCAGCGCCTGCCGGTCCGCATCCGGGTGCCGAACAGCGTCGCGAAGCAGGGCATGCTGCGCGCCGGCATGTCGGTCTACACCACGGTCGACACGCGGGAGGGCGCGGCCGATGCCGACGCCGATACCGACCTCGACGCGCCGATGATGATCCATCCGCAGTGATGCCTTGAAGCCTCGGACGCGGTCCGAGGCTCGGAGCCTGATGAGTCCATGGCCGACGCGACCACTGCCTCGCCTTCGATGATGACCGGCGCGCCGGAGTCCGAGCGCATCCAGCCGAAGCGGCTGTTTGCCTTCATCATCATGGTGTTCGGCATGTTCATGTCGATCCTGGACATCCAGATCGTCTCGGCGTCGTTGACCGAGATCCAGGCCGGCCTGTCGGCGTCGTCGACCGAAGTGTCATGGGTGCAGACTGCCTATCTGATCGCCGAGGTGATCGCGATCCCGCTGTCCGGCTTCCTGTCGCGCGCGCTCGGCACCAGGCTGTTGTTCGCGATCTCGGCGATCGGTTTCACGGTGTCGAGCCTGTTGTGCGGCTTCGCCTCGTCGATCGAGCAGATGATTCTGTGGCGCGCGCTGCAGGGCTTTCTCGGCGCCGGCATGAT
The DNA here is from genome assembly GCF_002341725.1 of Bradyrhizobium sp. UBA2491. Classification (NCBI taxonomy): domain Bacteria; kingdom Pseudomonadati; phylum Pseudomonadota; class Alphaproteobacteria; order Hyphomicrobiales; family Nitrobacteraceae; genus Bradyrhizobium; species Bradyrhizobium sp. UBA2491. The sequence continues at coordinate 2,653 of NZ_DDOP01000068.1, read as the reverse complement.
CCCGACCGTGTTCGCCTCGGCTTATACGATCTTCCCGCGCTCCAAATTCTACATCGTGGCGCCGATCATCGGCCTGGTCGCGACGCTGGCTCCGACCGTGGGCCCGACCGTCGGCGGCTACATCACCGACCTGATGTCCTGGCACTGGCTGTTCTTCATCAACATCGTGCCCGGCATCATCATCACCATCGGCGTGCTGGCGTTGGTCGATTTCGACCAGCCGAACTTCGCGCTGCTGGAGCGCTTCGACTGGTGGGGCCTGATCTTCATGGGCGGCTTCCTCGGCTCGCTCGAATATGTGCTGGAAGAAGGCCCGCAATATGAATGGCTTCAGGACACTTCGGTGGCGATCTGCGCCGCGGTCTGCTTCGTCTCGGCGATCGCCTTCTTCTGGCGCGTGCTGACCGCGGAGGAGCCGATCGTCGATCTCTATGCCTTCTCCAACCGCAACTTCGCGGTCGGCTGCGTGCTGCAATTCTGCGTCGGCATCGGGCTGTATGGCCTCACCTATGTCTACCCGCGCTACCTCGCCGAGATTCGCGGCTACAGCGCGCTGATGATCGGCGAGACCATGTTCATCTCGGGCTTGACGATGTTCTTCATGGCGCCGGTGGTCGGGCGGCTGATGCAGAAGGTTGATCTGCGCTACATCATCGCCTTCGGTCTCGTCACCTTCGCGCTCGGCTCCTGGCAGATGACCTGGATCACGCGCGAGTACGATTTCTACGAGCTGCTGGTGCCGCAGATCCTGCGCGGCATCGGCATGATGTGCGCGATGGTGCCGACCAACAACATCGCGCTCGCGACGCTGCAGCCTGACCGCGTCAAGAATGCCTCCGGCCTGTTCAACCTGATGCGCAACCTCGGCGGCGCGGTCGGGCTCGCCGTCATCAACGAGGTGCTGAACGACCGGACCGATCTGCATATTTCGCGATTGCAGGACCGCGTGACCTGGGGCAATGCCAACGCGGTCGAGACCCTGAACAATTTCACCCAGCGCCTGCAAGGCATGGGCGATGCCGCCACCATGGCGATGAAACAGCTCTCGCAGCTCGTGCACCGCCAGGCCCAGGTGATGAGCTATGGCGACGCATTCTTCATGCTGTCGCTGTTCTATGTCGCGCTCAGCCTGCTGGTGCTGTTCGTCAACAAGCCGCCGCCGATGACCGCAGGCGGCGGCGACGCGCATTGATCGCACCGACAACGCGCACAGTGTGCGCCCGGTTGCGTGAACAGCGTTGCATGATCGACACATTGACGCACTCACGCGGATGTCATCTTGCCAAGCGCGCGTGATGCATTTATAAGCAGCGCCATCGTTTCACGAACCGGGGAGATGCACATGATGTCGTTTGTTTCGCAGACCGTGCGCCCGCGTTCGTTGCTGCTGGGCGCTCTCGCGCACTAGGTCCCAGCGCTGACCGGGCTCGATGCCCGATCATCCAAGCTTCCCAACACCTTACCGATTGTTTTCAGCGACGCTTGCGGCCGGATTCCGTCCGCGCGTCGCCTCAGATGGAGCCAGCCGGCGCAGCGCATGCGTGGCTGGAGCGAACCATGACCTCTCTGACGTCCAAGCGACCGGCAGCGATCCGGATTGTGCTGCCATTCGTGTTCCGACATTGGCTGGAACAACCATTCCGCGCCTCGGCGGTGACTGCCGGATTCCTCGGCGCGACCGCGGCCGACCTGTTCATGCCGGTATTTTCCGGCCATCTGGTCGACGCGCTGACCGCGGGCGCCACCGATGCAGCCGCACGCCATGCGGCGATGCTGGCGTTCGGCGCCATCGTCGGCCTCGGCGCGCTTTCGCTGCTGCTGCGGCTGGTCGGCATCCAGACCATCGTGCCGTTCACGCTGAAGACCATGTCCGATGTCGGACAGCAGGCCTTCATGCGGGTGCAGCGCTTCTCGACCGACTGGCACGCCAACTCATTCGCGGGCTCCACCGTGCGCAAGGTCACGCGCGGCATGTGGGCGCTCGATCTGCTGAACGACACCATCCTGATGGCGCTGCTGCCGTCGTTCATCGTGCTGGTCGGCTCGATGATCCTGCTCGGCATGCACTGGCCGCAGCTCGGTGCCGTGATCGCGATCGGGTCGGTGATCTATGTCGCGATGACCATGCTATTCCAGGTGCATTACGTCGCGCCCGCCGCGCGCGTCTCCAACGCCTGGGACACCAAGGTCGGCGGCACGCTGGCCGATGCCTTGACCTGCAACGCGGTGGTGAAGTCGTTCGGCGCCGAGAGGCGCGAGGACATCCGGCTCGACGGCGTCATCAGCCGCTGGCGGCGCCGGGTGCGGCGGACCTGGTTCCGCTACAACCACACCTCGACGGCGCAGCTCCTCGTCCTGCTGTGCTTCCGCGCTTCGGTGATCGGCGGTGCGATCCTGCTGTGGGCGCAGGGCCACGCCACGCCGGGCGACGTCACCTATGTGCTGACCAGCTACTACATCATCCACGCCTATCTGCGCGACGTCGGCATGCACATCAACAATCTGCAGCGCTCGGTGAACGACATGGAGGAGCTGGTGCAGATCCATGACGAGCCGCTCGGCATCGTCGATGCGGAAGGCGCCGTGCCGATCGACATCCAGGGCGGCCGCATCGTGTTCGACGACGTCACGTTCCACTATGGCGGCCATCGCC
>NZ_DDOP01000025.1:0-52764 GCF_002341725.1 Bradyrhizobium sp. UBA2491 | reverse complement strand
ATTGCAGGCCGAATGACACCGATCTCAGCGGCTGGCAGTTCGGACCTTCCTCGGAGACGGAACGAATGGAAGTGAAACTTCGCTTCACACGGTGGGACAGGCGTCGAATGTTCCTCGCGCCGCTCCGCTTGCCGACGGAGCATGCGTAAGCTCAGGTTCACCCAGCACCCTCAAACAACCAACTTTCCTCCGCTGAAAGGAGAAAATATAGAAACCCTCTCTGGAAAAATCGCGCTCGTCACCGGCGCAGCAGGTGGACTTGGCTCGCCGATCGGACCTTGGGCCCGATCGGCTACTATGTCGGCCAAGTGAGCGACGACAAGCCGACCGCTTTCTATGGAGGCGCGATCAAAGGGCAGTTTCCCCCAACGCCAGCGATGCCAACGCCGATCCGCTCGCTCCGATGTGGGGGCGCAGCCGCGGGACTCGGTTTTCAAAATAGGAGATCAGCATGAATAAGATAACGGTCGCCGGTAGTGGTGTTCTCGGCAGTCAGATCGCCTTCCAGACTGCATACCATGGCTACGCCGTAGCACTTTACGACATCAGCGATGCAGTCCTTGAGAAAGCGCGGGCCACGCTCAGGAGCCTCGGGAAGCGCTACGAAACGGACATCGAGGCAACGCAAAATGATATCGATGCCGCCATGGGGCGGATTGCAATGACCACCGATCTAGGTACCGCACTCGCCGATGCCGATCTACTTATCGAGGCGATCCCTGAGTTAATCGCCATCAAGATGGAATTCTACGGAAGGGCTGGCAGCCTCGCTCCCGCAAAGACGATCTTTGCGACCAACACCTCCACGCTCCTGCCGAGCCAGCTTGCGGATGCCACCGGACGCTCCGCTAGGTTTCTGGCGTTGCACTTCGCCAATGAAATCTGGAAGAGAAACATCGCTGAAGTGATGGGTCATGCCGGAACCGATCGTGACGCCTTTGATGCCGTGATCGCCTTCGCGAAGTCGATCGGGATGGTTGCCCTGCCGATCCACAAGGAACAGCCAGGCTATCTCACCAATTCAGTACTGATACCCTGGATCATCGCGTCATTGAAGCTATGGGCCGACGACGTGGCGGACTTTAAGACGATTGACAGAAGCTGGCGGATTGGATCGGGATCCACCTTCGTGCCCTTCGCGGTCATGGACATGGTCGGGTTGAACACAGCCTATAATACCTTCAGCACTATGGCTGAGGCACAAAAAGACCAACTGCTCGCCAAGGTCGCACAGCGACTCAAGGCTGAGTTCATCGACAAGGGCAGGCTGGGAGTCGCAACCGGCGAAGGGTTTTATGAGTACCCCGATCCGGAGTTTCTTGCTCCCGGTTTTCTATCCTGACCCCCGAAGAGACATCCGAGCGCAGGGTTTGCATCCGCCGTCCATCTCCTGCGCGACTATCAATCACCAGCGAATCCGGTTCTCTCGCCACGATCCGACGCGTCCAGTTCACGTCGGTCGGCAACGACGGTTTGCCACCACGCGCGAAGAACGTCCATGCATCGCCCATCGCCTTGGCGACGACTGCGTGTCCCCGCCAATTGAAGGGCGTGTTTACCTTGATGGGGTCGAACTTGTGTCGCGGCTCCGAATATTGCCCCCCTTTCGGCTTCCAACATGCACCCCGGCTCCTCATTGCGCTAATTCGAAATGCATCCTGGCGCTTACTGCATACCGGGCGGGGTCAGTGTTGGACGCCGGTCGTGGAGGCAAAAGCTGCGCCGATCCACGGCCCTTATGATACGAACGGTGTGGCTCGAGGGCTTACAGTGAGCCCGATTACCCTAAACGACTATCGAAGCCTGGCTCAACGTCGCGCAACTTCGGTGCAGACCCTCATGTGACCTTTCCTCGCGCCCTATTTGCCGCAGCCCACTGACGCTCAATTTCCTTCACCGTGTTTTTCATGCGCGGCAGATACTTCTCCGCAGCGGCCTCTGGCGTCATCGAGGACGAGAAGAAGATCAGGCTCAGACTGCAGAGAACCGGACCGCCACCGGGAACGGCCAAAGCGATGGCGCTGATGCCGGCTTCAGGCCCGCCAACTGACGATGCGTAGCCATCCTTTCTCGTCTGCAGAAGAATGTCCTCAATGAAGCGACGATCCTTCGCCAGTTCGGCATCCTCGTCGACGAGCGAGGCGGTTAGGTTGAGGTATTCATTCGGACACAGTCGATGCGACACGCGAATGTTCCTGCGCATGGCCTGACACGTTCCAATGCTGTCCACATGTATTGGACGGTCACGCAGATACTTGCTCACCACACGAGTAATGGCTGCAATTTGATGCCGGGGGACTTTCTCGGTTCGGGCACGATCTCCGGTCCGGACCGAGACAGCCGCGGCAGTTTGCTGGAGGCGACCGAGGGCGGTCGTGTGCCGACCCGCCTCCTGTCCGGAGAGGAGCGAATATTTTTGGAAGACGGTGATTAGATCGTGCTGAGTGCGCAAGCGCGGCGGGATGGCTTCGTCCCAATTGGGTTTGGCGAATGCCGAGCGACCGTTTAGCCGGCCTGGCGATAGAACCCATGAAGCTGTACGGTACTGGCGCTCCACCTCTTCCTATCGCTTACGCATAGCGCTCGCGTTGAAGGGCATCGAGGCGGAGCAGGCTTTCGTACATCTCGTCCGAGGTGAGCAGCACGCAGAGGCTTATCGCGCGCTCAACCCGCAAGCCGGGTACCAGCGCTCGTTCTCGAAGACAGAACGGCGCTGACGCAATCACCAGCAATCATCGAATATCTCGAGGAAATTGCTCCGGATCAGCCGTTGTTGCCGAAAGATCCTGTTGCCAGAGCGAAAGCCCGCGCAGTGGCAGCCATTGTAGGGTGCGACGTGCACCCTTTGCACAATGTCGGCCCCCTGAATCATCTGCGGATGATGTTTGGTTGAGCCGAACCGGAAGTGGCAAACTCGAGCCAAATGGATCGAACTCGGCCTCACCGCTATCGGGGGGTTGATTGGAGATGAAGATTACTGTTTTACCTCCGAACCCGGGCTGGCGGAGATTTATCTCGTTCCGCAGCTATACGTCGCTCGCCGCTTTCAGATGGCGTTGGGGGAATATCCTAAAATCCTCAGGGTCGAGAAGCTTGCCATACAACATGACGCGTTTCGCGGCGCGCATCGTCCGATGGCCCCGGAGTAGGCCGCTGAGCATTGTTAGAATCGAAACATTGGAAGCGAAATACGTTCTAAAGGTCGAGTTTGAGAATCCTTGATTGGGATCGCGAACAGCACACGGCGATCACTTCATTCGAGGCTTTCTCGGTATCGGTCAGCACCATATCACGGTGGTCCGGACGGCCCTCGATGACCTTTGCGACACAGGTTCCGCATACACCGGTTTGACATGCCGTCTCCACTTCAATGCCAGCGCGTTGAAGAGCAGACAGTATCGTTTCGGTACAGCCAACCTCGATTGACAGGCCGGAGCGAGTTGCAACAACGGTGAAGGGAGAACCGGTCGTGTCGATTTCCGCTCCGAAATGCTCTTGGTGAAAGCGCTCTTTCGTCACGCCGACACGGCGCGCTGCTTCTTCAATGAACGCCATATATCCGCGCGGTCCGCAAACGTAGACATGGCAATCGCTGCTCGCTGAACGCAGGATATCCTCCGCATCGAGAAGCTTTCCGTCCTGTTCATCGTCGATATGGAGGACGATCTTGTCGCGGAACGGCAAAGCGTCGAGTTCTCTCGCAAATGGAACCCGCGAACGTGAACGCGCGGAAATATGCCACGTAAGCGAGCGGCCCAATTCGTTTAGACGCCAAGCCATTGCCAGCAACGGCGTCAATCCTATCCCGCCGGAAAAGAGCAGGATGGAATTCGCGTCCTCATTCAGCGGGAAATGGTTACGGGGTATGCCGATCTGGATCTTTGAGCCGACTTGATACTTCCGGTGAATTTCGACGGAGCCCCCGCGCGATTCAGCTTCTTTCTGTACTGCAATCCGATACGTCTTCTCGCCGACACGCCCGGTCAAAGAATACTGACGTACGAGACCTGAACGAACGTGCAGGTCGATATGCGCCCCAGGGGTCCATACGGGAAGGGCCGTGTCTCCATCAGCCGCAAAAGCCAGGGAGATAATACCGTCTCCAATCTCGCTGCGCTCGACGACGCGCGCCTGGATGAGTTGAGAGCGAGCCTGCCGCGGCTGTGCGCGATCGGATTTCGGTGTCACGGTCCTGGCTCCGCGCTCAAATCGAGCAGGAAGCGATTTGAAGGCATAGATCGTGTTGTTCAGGGCGACCGTCGGTTCGCCGGTGTGTATCCGCTCCACCCGAGGCACCATCGCTTTCAGTAGGGCGACCATTTCGAGTTGCGCCAGGTGCATTCCGACGCACATATGGATTCCGCTTCCGAATCCAAGATGTCGCTTTGGATTTCGGGTCACGCGGAACGTATCCGGTTCGTCGAACACACGCTCGTCTCGATTGGCGGATGCATAAAGCACCATGACGCGTGCGCCCTGTTCGACTGTGTGGTCACCGACTTGAATATCTCGCGTTGCATGCCGTGAGAATGATCGGATAGGCGCACCGAGCCGCACGGCTTCGTTGACCGCGTTCGTGAGCAGATCAGGCCGCTCCCGCAGACTGTTCCACTCGCCTGGATTCTTGGATAGTTGCCAGATAAGTTGGCCGGTCGCCGATATCGTGGTGTCGAGGCTGGGATTGATGTAGTCTCGAATGCAGAACGGTGCGAGTTCGGCGGAAAGAGCGCCATCGTCGACCAGTTCGTGTATTCGACGTGTCCAGCTTCCTTCCTTTAGGTCGCTTCGCTTTGCATGCTTGCTGATGAACTCGCGCTGCTCGAGAAAGATGCGGAGCGCTTCCTGACCACGGGGGTTTTGAATTCCCAAGAGATCGAAGGCCGCGCCACCCCAGCGCAGCATGTTCTCTTTTCCGAAGTCGGGAAGACCAACCAGGTCGCGAACGACGGTAAGCGGAAGATGGGACGCGAGATCCGTCATCACATCGAAGTCACCCTGTTCGATGAGCCGGTCGATGAGATCTTCCGCCAAGGCTTCGATCAGCGGCCGTACCTCTTCTAGCGCGCCTGGTAAAAGTGGCGCCGCCATTGCGGAGCGGATGGCGCTGTGTCGCTCCCCATCGGAGGCGATCGAATTCCCCTGCATCAGATCGCACGCAGTCTTATCGGCCGCGACCCCGCGGCCGCTGCAGAAGGTCTCAGGATCTCGAAGACAGTCTGCGACCTCCTGATATCGGGTCAGCGCGTAATTGCCGTGTCGCGGCAGCCATACGAGTGGTCCCAGCTTCCGCATAGCAACATAGTGCGGCCATGGTTCGCGGATGAATTCGTCCGAATAAAAATCGACGTCATAGCTGGGAGCGGACATTTGTTTCCTCTTCCGTCGAGTCTTGCGCGCTGACGGGCGAGCGGCGGATCGTCATCTTCCGGCGCTTCGAGGCTCTGGAATACGGCCCCGTTGCGTCGTAGTCTGTCATTATGATTGATGACAGATCGTCGAAGGACCCGGAGCAGGACGCCCTCGCGCACTGCATCCTGGCCATTGGGACGCCGACATTCTACCGCGCGTTGCTGCGATTTGGTCAGGTTGTATGCGGATTCGAGCACCTCAGCGTTTTCGGGTTCACGCCTACGTTCGAGCCTCGCATTGCAGTTCTCGAAGGGCTGGATGATCCGAGCATCACCAGCCTATCCGCGCAGTCTTATATGGGGTTCGGCTACCATAGCTTTGATCCGGCGCCCGCGCGAATACGCGAACTGGGACAGGCCGCCGACGCGCCAGCCGTTTTGTCATTATGGGCGCGCGACATCAAAGACGCTGCATATCGTCGCGGAATCTACGAAAAGTGGGGGCTCGATGGCCGCGTATCACTCATCGGTAGGGCTGGCGGACAATGGCGTTCCGTCAACTTCTACAAGCACGTGCAGAAGGGTGGGCTGACGGACGAGGATGTCGTAGCTCTGACAAAGAGAGCTCAGGTGTTGTTTGCCGCCGAAACGCGGCATCTTGGCTTGAGCGATCGACAGTCATCGCCAATCGGTGCCACCGTTCCATCACTCGACTTGCTTCAAAGCCTTCTGATGACGATAGCGCCCACGCTGAGCCCGCGCGAAACGGAAGTCTGCGCGCGAGCGCTGCAGGGGATGACGGGAGAGGGTACCGCGCTCGATCTAAAGATTAGCGATACGACGGTCGCGACTCTCAGGCGACGGGCATACGCAAAGCTTCATATTTCAAATCTAAATGAGTTATTCGCGCTCTGCTTGTCGGCGGCTGCCCAGAGTGCACGGCGCGAAAACGATACGGTATAGCGGCCTTCGATGTTCGGACGATCGTGACCGAGCTCGGGGAACGCGTAGCTAGTCTGACGCCGACCCGTTACCGCCCGAGAGAGTCGTGGCTGTGTCGACGACGATCTGCGCGAGCGCCTTTTCAGAAATTGGAGGCGGGCGCGATGACGAATACGCAAGGACCAAGCTGCCTAAGGCGGTTCGATCGCGGTCGAAGACGGGAGCGGCAATTCCCGTTACATCCGGATCAAGTTCGTTTCGGGAGATGTAGTATCCCCGACGGCGGGTTTCCTGAAGAAGCGCTTTGAATTCATCCCAGTTGGCGGCAATACGTTTCAAGTCTGGATCGCCTTCGTGCCGTTCAAAGATTCGTTTGAGCTGGCGGCGATCGAGCACCGACAGAATGGCGCGCGCCTGGGAGCCGCGAAAGAGCGGCATCGGCCGACCTCTCGTGAAAATCAAATCGAGCGGTTCCCGACCGACTGCGTGAAAAACGTTCACGATGGTTTCGTTGTAAATATTACAAAGAAGGACATTGCAGCCGGTTGTTTCCGCGAGACGTCGCAGGACGTCTTCGCTCGCGTGCAAGATCGGATCGCACGACCGGATGATGAATTCGAGTTCAATCACCTTCGGTCCCAGAACGTATAGCCCCGCTCGGCGTGACAGCAGGCCGGACTCGCAGAGTTCTCCCAAATAGCGATAGGCGGTCGGTTCGCTCGCTCCAATCAACTGAGCCACTTCTTCGACCGTGAGAGCGGGCCGGCTGACCGAAAAGGCGTTGAGAACGAGGGACATACGCCTCAGCACCGAAGCCTCTCCCGGCCTTGGCGACACCCCGCGTGCGGTTTTTAAATCGTCAGGTTTCGACATATTTATCATATAACGAGGGAATTGACGTTATAGTAGGACTAGGATAGCAGATTTATCACTAATCGCGAAAACGCCGCAACGACGGCCATACGGGAGGGGTTACCATGAAATTCATTGCACGCCTTTCTGCTGCGCTTACCGCAATGGTATGGGCCTCGGCAGCATTCGCCGATATCAGCATCGGCGTCATCCTGTCTTTGACCGGTCCTGCGGCCTCTCTTGGTATCCCGGAGCGAAACACGGTTGAATTGTGGCCCAAGGAGATCGCCGGCCACAAAATCAATGTCACGATCCTCGACGACGCCTCCGATCCGGGTGCAGCGACAACAGCCGCCCGCAAGCTCACCGCGGAAAACAAGGTCGACGTGATTGTGGGTCCTTCGATCACGCCCACATCGCTGGCCATCATGCAAGTGGCGGAGGAGACGGGTACGCCCGTCCTTACCCTCGCAGGCGGCGGCCCCATTATCGAGCCGATGACCGGACCGCGCCGCTGGATGTTCAAGATGCCGCCCAGCGAGGTCATTCCGCTTCAGATGATTCTCGACGACATGCGGAGATCCAAGAAGACCAAACTCGCCATTGTGGCGGTAGGCAGCGCTTACGGCCAAACGTTTCTCGATGTCGCGAAAAGCCTTGTTGAGAAATACGGTGTTTCGATCACGGTAACGGAACGCTTCAACCCAACGGATCCCAGCTTTGCTTCGCAGGCGTTGAAGATCCTGGCTGCGGCACCGGATGCCGTCTTTATCGCAGCAACAGGAACACCCGGAGCGACTCCGCAAATCGAACTCAAGCGACGCGGATTTGTCGGGGCAATATATCAAACACAGGCGATCGCCAATGCCGACTTTTTACGGGTCGGTGGAAAAGAGGTTGAGGGAGCGCTGCTTCCAGTGTCGCCGCTGCTTGTTGCGGAGCAACTGCCAGATACGAACTCGGTAAAGGCCGCGGCGCTCAATTACCTGAAAATGTACGAGGGCAAGTTTGGCCCGCGGTCTCGCTCGCTCTTCGGCGGGATGGCATGGGATTCACACCTTTTCATCCAGGCCGCGCTGAAAGATGGCTCGGTGAAGGTCGCTCCGGGTACTCCGGAATTCCGCACGGCACTACGGGATCGCCTTGAGCAGATCAAGGACCTCGTCGTGACGCAAGGCGTCTACACCCTGTCTCCGACGGATCATAACGGTGCTGACGGCCGTAGTCAGGTGATGGTCCGGATCGAAAATGGCGGCTGGCGCTACGTCGAGCCCAAGTGATCCCCGTCCAATCCTAGACGATCAAAGGTGTTTTGTAGTGGAAAGCACGGTTCCCAATTTTGTGCATACGACACATCCTGTCACCGTTCCGCCGCTGGTAAATGGCCGGGAAATCGCACGGCGGCCGGTGCTGATAGCCGGTGGCGGTCCTGTGGGCCTTGCGGTTGCGCTTGCTCTCGCAAGCCGCGGGATTGCGGTCCTCGTCGTCGAGGCAGATCAAACGGTATGTGCCGGCAGCCGAGCCATCTGCCTGTCCCGTCGTACGCTCGAAATCCTTGAACGTTTGGGCGCTCTTACGCCGTTTCAGGAAAAAGGCCTGCCTTGGATGGGTGGACGAAGTTTCCACCGGTCCGATGAAGTACTTCACTTCACCATGCCGAACGACAGGGATCAGCGGCTCGCGCCGATGACGAATTTGCAGCAGTACTATATCGAGCAATTCCTGCTCGATGCCGCTGCCAAATGCGATCCTAATCTTCTCGAAGTAAGGTGGGGGACGCGCGTCGACGGGCTGCATCAGGGCCGGGATGGCGTGGTCGTCGAACTTGCCACCGATACGGTCTCGTATGCGACCGAATGCGACTTCCTGGTTGCATGCGACGGGGCGCGAAGTCGGGTGCGACAAGCCGTCGGACTCCGGATGAACGGTACGTCGTACGAGGGCCGATACGTCATCGTCGATATCGAGATCGATCTCGATCTTCCCACCGAGCGGTTGGCTTGGTTCGATCCGCCCAGCAATCCTGGTCGCACCATGCTGATGCACAAGCAGCCGGACAATATCTGGCGGCTCGACTATCAGCTTCATCCCACGGAAGATTCGGAGGAGATGATCCGCGAAGACAAGGTGACGCCCGTCGTTGCCGCGCATCTTGAGATGATAGGAATTGACCGCCCGTGGCGACTGATCTGGACCAGCATGTACCGCGCGGCCGCAGTGTCTCTGGATAGCTACCGAAGCGATCGCGTTGTTTTCGCCGGTGATGCGGCTCATCTGGTTCCCATCTTCGGAGTCAGAGGACTGAACAGCGGCTTTGACGATGCCTTCAATCTCGGTTGGAAGCTTGCGAGCGTCATTGCGGGATGTTCGCCCGACACGATTCTCGACACTTACAGCGAGGAACGTCGGCGCGCGTGGGAAGTAAACGTGACTAGTGCAATGAAGAGCACCGAATTCATGGCGCCGCCATCGCGCGGCTACGAGTTGATGCGAGACGCGGTGCTCTCGTTGGCCAAGGATCATCCCGCGATTGCGACGCTGATCGATCCCCGCCAATCCGCCCCGATCGCCTACGAAGGGTCGCGTTTGAACACCGTTACACGTGACGAAGGCTCGTTCAACGCCGGGCCTCGACCGGGCTCACCTCCCTTGGAGTGCCCGCTCATCGTCAACGGGAAGAAATGCTACCTTACCAGCGTTCTCGGCAGCGATTTCACGCTGGTTTGGACTGGCGAAGGTGATTTGCCGTCGATGGTAACGAACGAACTGCATTGCGCGATCAATCGGGGCCTATCTGTCGTTCTGCTTACGATCGGAGCAGCCAGGCTCTTGTCGGGGACCGCCGGTCAATTGCAGACCTTGCACGCGGAGGTCGTCGAAGGGCGTTTCACGGAACTGTATGACGCGGCTCCTTCTGCCGCGTATCTGTTCAGGCCGGACGGGCATGTCTGCGCGCGCTGGCGCACTATGCGACCGGGTGATCTATCCAACGCAATTGATACCGCGCTGGGCTGCGGAAAGGCCGAACGATCATGACTGTTTGGAGCCGGGATGAGCGCGAACGCGCTTACACGAACCTTTGTGATGCCGTGACGGCGGCTGGTGAAGACGGAGAGTCGTTGTTCCTTGCGCGTCTTTGCCTCTTGCTGATGGAAAAGCTTGGCGACACCGAAAGGTTCGAAGGAATACTCGCACAAGCCCAACTCCAACCTGGCAAAGGTCTCAGTCGGAGCGCTCCGGAATGAACGGCAACATAGCGCTGCTTCTGATTCAGGATGGCCTTACCGTCGGCGCGATTTACGCACTCCTGGCGGTGGCCCTCGTCCTGGTATTTACGGTAACGAGAATCATCTTCATCCCACAGGGTGAATTCGTTTCGTTCGGTGCTCTGACGCTCGCCGCATTGCAGACGGGGCAGGTGCCCAAGACGATATGGCTTCTGATCGCTCTCGCCTGTCTGGTCGCGGTTCGAGATTCCATTCGGTGTATTCGCTCGGGTGAGGGATTGCGTGCCGCGCGCGGCATTCTCGTGAATGTCGTGGCATCGTTTGTGGTCTGTGGCCTCGTATACGTGCTGGCGCCTCTCCAGCTTCCGCTTTGGGCGAATGCGATCATATCGGTCGTGGTCGTCGTGTTCATCGGTACCACGCTTTACCGACTGGCGTTCGAGCCCCTTCAGAGTGCCAGCATCCTGGTTCTGCTGATCGCAGCGGTCGGAGTTCATCTCGCCCTTACGGGCCTTGGCCTGGCTATGTTCGGGGCGGAGGGTTCCAGAACGCCGCCGATGTTCGATTTTCAAGGCCAGCTCGGTCCGCTGCAAATCGGTGGCCAAAGCATCGCGATCTTCGCATCGGCAACTGTCGCGATGGCAGCGCTATCCTTCTTTTTCGGCGCGACCCTCGGTGGAAAGGCCCTAAGGGCCACCGCAGCAAATCGCGTGGGGGCACGTCTGCTCGGCATACGAACGGCGCGGGCTGGCACACTTGCATTCGGCCTAGCCGCCGCACTCGGCGCGGCATCCGGCGTGCTGATCTCTCCGCTCTCCACGATCTACTACGATACCGGATTTCTAATAGGTCTGAAGGGATTCATTGCGGCGGTGATCGGGGGCCTGGTGAGTTATCCCGTTGCGGCCGTGGGAGCGCTTGTCATCGGATTGCTTGAGGGTTTTACGACTTTCGAAACGAGCAAACTCAAGGACGTCATCGTCTTTGCGCTCATCCTGCCCGTCCTTTTGCTTGTGTCGTTCACGCATCGTAGCAGCGGTGAGGAGCAAAACAATTGATCAGATCGTTTCGAAAAGTCGGTCTTGAAACGTACGGCATTCTTGCGCTTGCCGGCATCACGGTTGTCGTGCCGTTTCTGCCCATTTCGGAGTTCTGGGTAACGCTCGGCAATTATATTGGCATTTCCGCGCTTGTGGCGATCGGTCTGGTTCTTCTTACGGGTGCCGCCGGCATCACCTCATTTGGCCAGGCTGCGTTCGTCGGCATCGGTGCATACACGACGGCCTACCTGACGACGGCACATGATGCGTCGGCTTGGCTCGGTCTCATTGCAGGACTTTGCGCCACGGGCGCCACGGCCGTCGTGCTCGGTGAACTTACAATGCGATTGTCCGGGCATTTTCTTCCCCTCGGCACCTTGGCATGGGGACTGGCTTTGTATTTTCTGGCCGGAAATCTTGATTTCCTGGGCGGATACGACGGGATGACCGGAATTCCGCCCATCCAATTGGGTCCGATCGCGCTTGATAAGGGACGACGCATATTCTGGCTGATATGGGCAATCGTGCTGATTGCGATCATCATCACCGGAAACCTGATGCGGTCGCGTTCCGGTCGGGCCCTCCGGGCCCTTAAGGAAAGCGGAGCGCTTGCCGAGTCGATGGGCGTGAATACCGCTCGCGAAAAGCTCAAGGTCTTTGTCACTGCCGCCTTGCTCGCGAGCGTCGCCGGCTGGTTGTTTGCCCATATGCAGCGAACGGTGAACCCGACACCGTTTTCGGCGATGGCGAGCATCGAATACCTGTTGATGGCCGTCATCGGCGGATTAGGCTCCGTTTGGGGTGGATTGATCGGAGCAGCAGCAGTCTTGATTCTGAAAGACTTGCTTCAGAGAGTGCTGCCGATCCTTTCTGCGCCGATCGGCACATATGAGATCGTGGTTTTCGGTGCGATCCTCGTAATCTTGCTGCAGTATTCATCGCACGGAATATGGGGTCTGGTAGTTCGGTTCGCTCGGCGGCAGATCAAGCCACAAGGCGTTGTCCCGGACACTTCCCAGAGTGAACTCGATCACCGGAACAAGCCGGGAGTTGGTGAGCCGATCCTTCAAATTGACGCTGTCCGTCGGACGTTCGGCGGTCTGGTCGCAGTCAATGATGTGAGCTTCGAGGTTCGCGCCGGCGAGATCGTCGGATTGATCGGTCCCAACGGCGCCGGAAAGAGCACGCTCTTCAACCTGGTTTCCGGAGCGTTGGCGCCGGTCAGCGGAGCGGTGGCGTTGCTCGGAGACCGCACATATAGACGCGGTGCACGGCAGGTTGCCGCTGTCGGTGTCGCGCGTTCCTTTCAGCATGTGAAAATGGATGCTGAGATGACGGTGCTCGAGAATGTCGCGCTGGGAGCCCACCTTCGGGGGAACAAGGGCCATTTGAGCGCCATGTTGGGCCTCGACCGGAGGGAAGAACGCGCAATCAACATGGAAGCACGGCGACAGTTGAATTTGCTCGGGCTTGGGGATTTCGAAGGGCGCCCCGCCGGGGCTCTCGCTCTCGGGCAGCAACGCTTGATGGAGATTGCGCGCGCTCTTGCGTCCGATCCGATCCTCCTGCTCCTCGATGAACCGGCTGCGGGCCTGCGCCACGCCGAGAAGCAGGAGTTGGCGACCGTGCTGAGCCGCTTACGCGCGGGAGGACTGGCGATCCTGCTCGTTGAGCACGACATGGAACTGGTGATGGGCCTTGCCGACCGGCTGATCGTGCTCGACTTTGGCACCAAGATTGCCGAGGGCGTTCCAAATGACGTGCGTCGCGAGCCGCGCGTTCTAGAGGCATATCTCGGGAGCGTCGCGTGACCGTCAATCTCCTTAGCTTGCAAGATGTCACGGTCAAGTACGGCCAGATCGAAGCCGTCCATCGAGCGACGCTTGATGTTCCGGCTGGTGCGATTACGAGCGTGATTGGACCCAACGGAGCGGGGAAGAGCACAACCCTGAGCGCTATTTCTGGACTCCTTCGTTGCACTGGAAATCTCAACTTCGACGGCCAGGAACTCCGGCATCAAACGGTGGAAGATCGCGTTGACGCGGGACTGATCTTTGTACCGGAACGGCGCGAGTTGTTCACGTCGATGACGGTGGCGGATAACCTTCAGCTCGGAAGCTATCGATTCCGGCGGGAGGCGTCACGACAGCGGACGGTGGATTTGGAAGTCGTATACGCGTTGTTCCCACGACTGCGAGAACGCCGAGCACAACTTGCCGGTACATTATCCGGCGGCGAACGCCAGATGCTCGCGATCGGCCGAGCCCTGATGTGTCGCCCGAAGCTGCTCATGCTCGATGAACCCAGCTTGGGCCTTGCTCCCCGGATCGTGAAGGAAGTTTTTCAAATCATCAGCCAGCTGCGTGCGAACGGAGTAGCCGTTCTGCTTGTCGAGCAGAACGCGAGAGCGGCACTTGAGATCGCGGATACCGCCTATGTCCTCGAGAGAGGAGCGATCGTTATGAATGGGCCGGCTCGAACATTGGCGGCGGACCCTAAGCTTATCGAGACCTACTTGGGGCTTCCTGCCGCAACGAAATGATAATTTTGCGCTTAGGTAATGGGGACGCGAAGCTGCCTTCTAGGCAAATAGACCACGTCCGTGTCGTCAATGGGGATGACATACTGAAAGGCTGGGACGGTATAGCTTGAATGTCCATTTGCAGTGGCGCTCCCCACTTAAGGCGGAAGGCGCGGAAATTCCAATTTCTAGAACGGTCAGCCGCACGGGACAGATGGCGCTTGAGGCAACCGGGGAACGCGACAGGCCGCTCCTCATCGACTTTAAATTAAGCGAGAACGGGAGTCTCTTGTCGCGACACTGCCCAAACGTGGCAATATTACCACGCTGATTCACATAGGTTATCTTCAAAGAAAAGAGCAGCGCGGTGGGGAACGTGCCCGTTCACAAGCGATTAAAACTGAGATGCGCTATCGACGGTGGACAGACGAAGAAATCGAAAGACTGAAAGCTATGATCGCTGCGCGAGCGAGTGCTAATCGCATTGCCGTCGCACTGAGGCGCCCGATCGCCTCCATTTATGACGGGGCCGAGAGGCTTGGTTTGCACCTTCCAACCCGCACAGATGAGCGCAGACGAGCAAGAAACTTGCTCAACTCCAGTACAAGCTCGGAATGAACGCCGAAGCTGCTAGCCAGACGCCCTTCGCGAAGTCGATCACCTCCCCAAAGCCGCCGCGGTCGATCGTCGGGGTAGATCTCGCTTGAGAAAACATCGCAGCCGTTAGCGCTTCAGAGGCGGCCCGCTCGCGTAGCCCGTGCAAGGAACTACAAATTCACACGGCCACGATCAGCGAATGTCGGTATCGGTGGTTGCGCCCCGATTTGAACGTGTCAAGCAGCTTGCGATATGCAACTGATCCCTTCGCGTGCCGGATTCTCGGACCTAAGCAGCGTACTCGCCGCCGAGGTATCGGATTTGAACTGGGGCGGGGGCGAGCGCCTCTCTCCTGACTAGAAGCCGCGACCCCTCGCAGGCTACCTTGAACTAGGAATGGACCCCGGCTGCCTGCTGGAAGAAATCCGGGCGAGGGCCGGCGCCAGCATGCCCCGGCCTTTGGGCTGGTAAAGCCGCGACGTGTTCTGCCCAACATTGGAGCGCCTCGCGCATCTCGGCCGCGTACCGCGCGCGGTTATAAACACCAGCTACGCCCGCCCGGTGGCCGCTGACGTGGTTTAGGATCGCCTCCACGATGTGCGGCAACACGCCGAGCCGGTCGGCCATCACCGTGGACGCCGATCTCCGGAGATCGTGAACTGTCCAATGGGGCAGTGATTGGCCCAAGGCTTCTGCAATCCGTGCATCAAGCGCCGTCTTCGACTTGGACCAGCCCGAGAAACCACGATGGGGGTCACTCTTGCGTCGAGGTCCGTCACCAAAAACGAAGTCTCGGCCGTTCCGGGGGTGCGGGAGTAGGGCTAGGGCGGCGGGAACCAATGGTAGCGAGTGCTCGCGATGGTTCTTGGTCCGAACGCTTGGCAGCGTCCAGAGCCCCGAAACGGTATCCAGTTCGGCCCATTGCATGCTGCCTACTTCATCACGGCGTTGGGCTGTGAGCAGCAGCAAACGCACAATGCGTCCGTAATCGTCATCTCCACAGGCCCGCCAGATGGCTGATAACTCCATCTCCGTAAGGACCCGTTCGCGACTTCCCGGCTGAGCGGGTCGGTTCGTGCCAAGAACCGGGTTCGCGGCAATGTCGAGTCCCTCGCGTATTGCCCAGTTGAACATTGAGGACAGGGCTGTACGGGCGCGGGCTGCCGAGACCTTTCCATGAACTGATGCGATGTCAGCGATACGAGCCGAGATATGACGGCGGGTGATCTGGAAGACCGAGACCGGATGCAGGGATTTCCAACTGACCAACAAGTAGCGTTCGACTTCCGAATAGGTCCGGGGCTTCAGCCTTTGTTTGGCGTTCCGGAGATATTGTTCCGCGATTACCGAGAGTGTGTCGGCCGCCTGCAGGCGCGCCTTGGCTTTCTCGTCCGCGGGGTCTTTGCCATTCGCAACCAGGCCCAAAAGCCGCTTGGCTTCCTTGCGTGCAAGCTCTGGTGTCCAAGGGGCGCCGTGAGCACCGATGGTTACGAAGCGCTGCCGACCGAACACGCGGTACTTGAGAACGTAGGTTGCTTGATCGCGTTGGCGCCGAACACCAAAGCCCCGCACCGCTTCGCGATGGTCCGCATCCCAAATCGTGTCGCCCGGCTTCAGTGCTTGCACTGCGCGGATCGTTATATTTGAGACAGCCATTGATCACCTCTGTAGCTACCACGTAGCTACCACCATAACGCCAATTGCAGCGCAGGTAAGGCGGGAGGCGGCGGGCTTATTGGTTGATAATACTCCAATTTTCGTACGAAAGGCGGGAATGGCGTAACGCCGGCGGAGCCCTTGCCGTGTCTGTGGAACAGGAGGTCGGTGGTTCGAGCCCACCCAACTGTACCATCCGCAAGTGAACTGCTCCGCATACCCAGCACCTTGCCGATCGGCACGACCGATTTTGCGCCTTGCAAGATACAAAGGCGCCCAGCACGCGTCGCTCCATCCCGATCAGCGCCGCCGCTTGCCTTTCGCTGCGCGCTTGGCGGCCTTGGGTCGCCGTGGGGTCGCCCGCTTGGTCGCTGACGGCTTGGCCGCTGCGACCGCGACCGGTGGCTCACTTCCCGCCAGCGATCCGAGCGCGGCGAGCAGCCGATCGGCGGCAGTCTTTTCGCTCTGTCCGGCGGACCGTGCGTATCTGGAAAGCAGGAACGCAGCATTGTCGAGGACGGAACGCCACATCCTGACATTGTTGACGCGGGCATGGTGCTGCCCGAAGTCTTCGATCAGGCGCGCGACGTCTTGCGCAAGGCGGCCGGCGCCGATCGACACGAACAGGTTCAGTTCGGTCTGTCCGACGACGGTCCAGAAGTCCGGTGCGGCGGACGACATTGATTGGCGCACCTCCGCGATGTCGTTGGCCCTGAGCGGCTTCGCCAGCACCAATTGTGCCGCAATCCGGTTCATCGCCGGATAAAAGAACGGACGCGTCTTGGTGTCGCGCGCGATCGTCTCCGCGGCGCTGTAGTGCTGCCGCATTTCGTCGATCGCCTGCATTTCGGCGGACTGATCACCAGCCAGGGCTTCGAGCATCGCCAATCGCTTGAATCCGGAGCCGTAGATGCTTTGCCGCTCGTAGGTCGGCGCCAGCGCCAACAGTTTGTCGAGCAGCGCCATCGCATCCTTGATGGCCGCGCGAGCGTCGTCGAAGGCTTTGGTCGACGGTCCGGCCACGCTGTTGATGTTGCTCCAGGCCTGGCGGATTCTCGCATTGGCCAGTTGCTCGATCGCGATCAGGGATGTCGTTCCATCCTGTGCCGCTCTCGCGCGCTCGTACCACGCGATCGACTCCGCGAAGAAGCCCGATTTCGCCCAAGCGCTTCCGAATGCCTCGGCGACGTCTCCGCGATCTCGGTACTGGCCGAAGGTGGCCTCGAGATAGCGCAGGCGTCCCGCCTGAACGTCGGACGACTTGCGCTGGTACTCGCTTTCCACCTCGATCTGCTCGAGCGCGAACATCAGGGATGGGGCAGAGGCAATGCTGGAAAACTCCTGCCCCGGAGCAGGCGTCGGGCGCTGCGCATCACCGGTTGTTCGCCGGAACCGCCAGTCGGGGTCGCCATAGCACTGATAGGCCGCCCAGGTGTTGCCGCCGACGGCATAGGCTTTTTCCCTGGCCGCCGCGACGGCGTCGATGAAGCGCTTGTCTGCGAGCAGCGCGCGATAGAACTCCCTGGCAAACACGCTCGCAGCTTCATCGTCCACCGCCCAGCCGGCGGCGATCACGCATCGGACGCCACTCTTGATGAGGGCCTGGGCGACACCGGACGCAAATTGCGCGCGGTTGTAGTTGGTGGGCCCGAGCAGCTCGTTTGGAGCGCCGGTCCCGAGATGGCAGCAATTCACGAACACAAGCTCGGGTTGGACCCGCAACGCCTGGATTTCATTGGCTCCCAGGAACGAACCGCCCGAGAGCACCACGCCCCTCGTCGCGATGCCCTTGTCGGTCTCGGTCGGCGGCTCGCCATGGCCCGCCACATGGATGATCCGCCAGAATTTCTTGCAGGCCGCATTGAGCACGGCGGTCGCGTCGGGTTCGGGATCCCCGGGGCTGGGACCGCTGATCACGGACGTCACCCGTGCCGAGTTGGACTTCGGGCTAGCGGGAGATGTCGTGGCCGCGGTCAGGAACGTCGCGACCTCGAGGGCCTCGCGCCTGGCGCCCAGCAGGATGGGGTAGGTCTCTCGAGCGCAGGCAGGGTCGCCGATCACGAGAATGTCGTCGTCGGCCGTGGCGTTGTTCACGGCGATGTCGGGCGTCGTCATCCGCAGCTTGCGCAACAGCTTGGTCCGGATCGACCATGGCTTCTGCCGGTTCGAAGCTGTCGGCGACTCCAGGGCCTCCCAGGGTATCGGAGCCGTTCCTTGGTCAAGCTCCAGCACCGTCGCCGTGCTGCCACCCAGGAACGACTCGAGATCGCGGGGCAGGAGCAGGGTGAACAAGGTTCGGCCGATCTGCGTGTCGGTATTGGTGTTGTTGGAGGCGGTCGTCACCAGGTTCTTGATGAGGCGCACTTGCATCGGCTGGGGACGCACGTCGTTGCGCGCCCGTTTCGAGTTGATGGTGTAGGCGATCTCCTGGCTGTCGCCCTCGGTCTTCAGCACGAGCGCACTGATGAAGTCGTAGTCGGCGCCGCGATATCCGGCCTCCGGCGGCCGGCGCAGCGCGCCGGCTTCTCGTGCGATGGTCGGGGCGATCGCATAGGAGCCAGGTGCCGAGATCGCGAGGGTCTGAAGCGCATTCCAGGCG
Source organism: Bradyrhizobium sp. UBA2491 (assembly GCF_002341725.1). Classification (NCBI taxonomy): domain Bacteria; kingdom Pseudomonadati; phylum Pseudomonadota; class Alphaproteobacteria; order Hyphomicrobiales; family Nitrobacteraceae; genus Bradyrhizobium; species Bradyrhizobium sp. UBA2491. The sequence continues at coordinate 33,982 of NZ_DDOP01000025.1, read as the reverse complement.
TCGCTCGCGCGGTCGAGATAGAGTTCGATGATCTTGAGCTGGTCGACACGCGGCCACTGCGCGTCCGCAGGGTCCTTCTCCGCGATCTGTTCGTTGGCCTCACGCACGCCCTGCGCGATCAGCTGGGCGGCTTGGCCGGGCGTGATGCCGCTGCCGCCGCTGCCCAGCAGCGTGGTCGCGAGCGCAAATCCGGTGACGACCGGGCTGCGTTCGGTGAGACGCTGCGACCATCCGATCACGGCCTGCCGAACCGTGTCGACGAGATCCGAGCCGCGCAACTCGCCTTCGGGGCCGAGACCTGCGACGATCACCGCCGCGGGCAGCGGCATCAGCCTTTTGGGATCGTCGCTGAGATTCCGGAAGATCTGAAATGTTCCCGGTCCCGTGGCGTACAGACCGCGATGCAACGATGCGCTCATCGCACGATTGAGGACATTGTCGATCGCAGCTTCCGCGCCGGTGAGGCTCGATGACCGGTAATGGCCGATCAGCAATGGTTCGGCGACAAAGGTGAGATCGCCGTTGACGACCTCGATGTGCAGCGACGCCGACACCGGCGCGGCTTGCGGAGCGCGCGCTGCCGCCGATGACAGCACGTCGAGCTCGCTCTGAGGCGGCGATTGCCGCACCCGCAATCGGGCGGGACGGGCTCGTGCCACCGGCCCGGCGGTTTCGGCGGCCTTCTGCCGGGCAGTGCCAATCGCGGAGACCCGGGCCAGTCGTTTCGTGGTGCCGGTGTTCAGAAGCTCGCGGTAGGCTTCGAATGCAGCCTTGAACCGCGGCAGCGAACCGTGATCGGAATCGACGGACCAGGTCGCTACTCCCGGAAGCTCCGCGCTTTCCTGCGTAACCCGGCCATCGCCGTCGCCGACCTCGAGATAGACCAGCCCCCTGTCGCCATCGCGCGCGCCCTCGTAGCCGTCAGGCGTGGTTGGCGCCTTGCCGACCACCAGCAGCAGCCTGTCGGCCCAGGAGACGAGGTCCCGGTCGCGTTGCTTGTCGAGCGCGCGACGGAGCTCCACCGCATCGTCGAGCACGGCTTGCGACGGGATACCCCATTCGAATTGAGCGAGCTGAAGTGCCAGACTGTGCCACGTGCTGCGCGCGCGGATGGCATCGAGATCGGACGTTGCGAGATCTCGCCAGGCCGCTTCCGTACCGAGTCCGTTCAACAGGCCCGCCTGGAGCTGAACGAATCCCGGGAAGCCCGCAATCAGCTGGCGCGATTCGTTGCTGGCGAACGGCGCGCCCACATTGATGAGGAGATTGCCGAAGCTGTCATCGCCCGACAGCACCTGCATCGGCGTCCAGGATCCGCCGTTCGGCGTTCCGAGCATCAGAATCCGCGCTCCGTCGGATTGCATCATCCGATCCCAGGTCGCGGGATCGACGATCTGCACGGCACGCGCAACCAGCCCGCCCATCGAATGGGCGATGATCCGCACCGGCTGCCCTGATGTCTTGCGTGCGTCGAGCGCCGTCGCGATCGCCTCTGCGAGCCGCTTTGCCTCGGCCATGATCGGGCGTCGCCAATCGAATGCGAATGGCTTGACGTCATGATCGCTGAACAGCTCGGTGGCGAGATCGTCGTAGTAGATTCCGATGGGGCCATCGGGCGCGACCGCGTCGGCGTTGTTTGGATCGTAGGCGAGCCGCTTGAAGCCGTTGACGAGGCGCCATCCCAGCCAGATCCGCTCATCCGCGATCTTGAGGTTGCTGCCGAGAATTCCGGGCAGGACGAACAGTGCCGGCAATTCAGCGGCCTTGCTGGCGGGACGTGCGGGCAGCGCCGCGCGCGTTCCGCTCGATGATTCCCCGGCCCAGGAGAGCGGGCCGATCACGTTGAACCCGTCGGGCGACGTGCTGTCCGTCCGGGTCAGGGCGTCGACCACTGCCGATGCCGTCTGCGCGTTGCTGAAATAGTTGAAGTGCGAGACCTTGCCGCCCTGGTCGAGAACGAAGGTCGATGCCCGCTCGCGCGGCGAGCCGCCATACATCGACCGGGTCTGCACGACCAGATCATTGTCGGTCCAGAAGAATGCGTCGGACAGCAGGGCCTTGACCCAGGACACCACGGAATCGCCCTGGAGATCGCCGGCGACGACGCGCAGGTCGCCGCTAATCGGGCTCGTCGCCGAATGAAGCCAGCGGATCAGCGGAGAGTCCGGAATCTGCGCCGCAAGGCCGGGCACCTTGTCGGGGTCCGCGCGTCGGCGGGCGACTTCGCCGAGAAAGTTGACGAGTTCGTCCGCAATCGGAATCTGGGCGAGCTTGAGCGCCCATTTCAGCACCGATACGTAGGCATCGAGCCGCTTGGAGGCGAGCAACGTGCCGCGCGCCGGACATGCGACGCGGACAACCCGCTCGATCGAAATCTTCTTGTCCGCGACGAGCTCGGCGAGCTGTTTCAATTCGGCCGCGCTCGAACCATCGTCCCTGAACAGGTCCAGACCGGACAGGCGTGGATTGGCGCACACGCGTGCCAGCACTTCGGCAACCAGTCCGCCGCGTGAATGGGTCAAGAGGTGAAGTCGTGCGTTGCCGGGCGCCGCTTCGGCGAGCGTGATGGCATTGGCGATCGGGCTCACGCCGAGCGTCGGATGATCGAGGGCGTAGACCCTGTCCTTGTAGGACTTGAACAGCGCAGTCACCAACTGCGGGTGCTCGGTCCAGAGCTTGCCGAAAGTGCCGGAGGTTTGGCTGAAGGTTCCGTGGACCAGAACCAGCGACGCTCCATCGGCGGCGGCGATAGAGGACCTGTCGCGCCCCTTGAGCGGCGGGAGCTCGTCAGGCTGCAACCGATAGACGCCCGGGTCGACCTGCGAGTCGAAGGACTTCACGACCTTCGAGGCAACGAAGTCGGCCGCCTCGTCCTCGACGATCCCGGTGAGAATGTGCAGCGCCCCCACCTGCACGTCGCCGAAAATGCCGCGCGACAGGGGAGCTGCGTCGTCCAGACGCCATTGCAGCCGGCCGGGTACGCGCACCTCTCCCGGGCCGAGCGTGGTTCCTTCACGCGCGAGCGGATCGTGCTGTGATTGCAGCAGATCCCGCGCGGATTCGGGATGCAGCCACAGCGAAGGTCCGCCTGCGATATCGATGACGACGATGTCTTCTCCGGGAACGGCGGCTGCGGTCTTGATGACCGCATCGCCGGCGCCGCGTTGCGCCGTCACGATCACGGAGTCTTTCGGATGCCATGTCGCGGCTGTGGTTGGGGCGGGAGCGGGAGCGCCGCGGGTCGTTTGGCTCTGACGGACGCCGGTCAGCACGAATGAGATTGGTTCTGGCAATGTGACGCTCCTGCAATGGCGGGGCCACAACGCAAGAACCGGGAGCGAGCGGAACGAGCCACCGCGGCCGGGCAGGTGGCCACTGAAAAAGGAACTGCGAGCAATGAAGTGACGATACTCGCTTTAATAGAATTGACAAGCGTTGCGGCGGCGCGTGTTGGCGGCCTGCTTCGTGATGAAGCGATCAGGCTTCGGCAGACGAACAAGCTCCCGTCTGACATTGCTTCCGGCAAGCGACCGGACGTCGCACCGGTTCGCCCGCCGATAGCTTCTGCCAAGGGCCAGCGTCGCTTGCGAGATGGTGCAACGCCGCCGTGAATTGATAAATTTCGTCAGGGGCTTGCAAAGGTGGCCGCGATCCCCGCCCGTGGCGTGCCATCACGCCCGCTTGCGCTTCTGCGTTGCTTCACCCACACTCGCCGAAACAACGCGTTGAAGACGCCGAGTGACACCTTGGGGGACGCATGGGGACCGCCGGTTCAAGGAGTTTTTCGTTTGCGTTGCTGCTCGCGGTCGGGCTTGCGGCGTTGCTGTTGCCGGGCCGGGCTGAGGCCTACACGCCCGACCAGCAACAGGCCTGCACGCCGGATGCGTTCCGGCTCTGTGGTGCCGATATCCCCGACGTCGATCGCATCACGGCCTGCATGATCCGGAACAAGGCGCAACTTTCGCCGGCCTGCCGGGTGTTCTTCCGCGCGGGTCCCGAGGCGAGCGAGCGCGTCGAGCGGCGACCGGTGGCTGCGAAGCGCAAGCATGCGAAGCCGCGCAAGGCGAAGCGGCAGGCCGACTGACGTAATTCTCATCGCGCGCACGCTAGACGGCCTTGCCGCGTGCTGTCCTCGCACGAGCCGACCTCGGTGCTGCGTGGGTCGCGTGGCGGCGATTTCAAGGCTGCGATGCGCGACAGACTGACGCCTTGTGACGCTGTCACGCAGCATCATCTGTCAGGCTTGTGTTGTTTGCAGATTCCGTTCCCCGCGGTGGAACGGACGGAGTGGGATGCGTGAGCGAATTTTACAGGCAAGAGATTGATCGGCATTTCGCCTGGTTCGAAGCCAAGCTCCCGGACAAGCCGGCGCGCTTCGTCGCGTGGCTGCGCAAGCCGTCGTCGCGCTATGTGCGGATTCCGCTGGCGATTCTGTTGATCATCGGCGGCATCTTCAGCTTCCTGCCGGTGCTCGGCCTCTGGATGCTGCCGCTCGGACTCCTTTTGTTCGCGCAGGATGTTCCGTTGTTGCAGAAACCCACCGCGCAATTGCTCGGCTGGATCGAACGCAAATGGATCGCGCGCGAGCGCGCCAAAGCTGCCGAAAAACGCTAGGCCTGAGTCAAATCAAGCGTTTAGCACTTCCATTTGCGGTTGTGTCATAGATGATGTGTGACTCAAAAAGCAGAATGCACCGGTAATCTTGGCCGCTTTGCGGATTGCAAGAAGTTTTTTCTTTCGCGAATCAGCGCTCTGATTCATTTTCGCCTCCTGGGGTCAATCTGGAGGCCAAGGTATGAACGTCATTGTTTTCGCTTCGCGTAAAGGGGGCTCGGGAAAAAGTACCCTGGCTGCTCACCTCGCCGCGCAAGTGCACAAGGCCACGAAGCCATGTCTGCTGATCGACGCCGATCCGCAGGGCTCGCTGACGCTGTGGCACAAGCTGCGCGGCACCAACGAACCGGCGATCAAGACCGCGGTGAACTCGGTCAGCGGGATCATTGCGCAAGCCAAGCGTGACGGCATCGAGTGGGTGTTCATCGATACGCCGCCGAACCTGTCGGCCGTGGTCGACGACTCGATCAAGAACGCCACGATGGTGATCATTCCGGCGCGGCCCGGCGTGTTCGACGTCAACGCGGTGCAGGAAACGATCCAGACCTGCCGTTCGATGCGCAAGCCTTATGCCGTCGTGATCAACGGCGCGCCCGCGCAACGTGACGGCGCCGAGAGCCGCATCGTCGCGATCGCGCGCGAGGCGCTGGCCAAGTTCCGTGCGCCGGTATGGAGCGGCCAGATCACCAACCGCGCAGATCTCCTGATGGCGCTCGGCCAGGGCGAAGGCGCCCGCGAATATTACGCGGAGGGCCGCGCCGCCGCCGAGATCAATCGGCTGTGGGCCGCGATCGAACGTTCGATCAAGGCGATCCGCGGCACGGCGCCGGCTTCCGGCGCGATGCACAAGCAGGCGGCGTAACAACGCCGCTTTGGTTCGAAATGGAAAGAACGCGCGGCTCCCGCGCGTTTTTTGTCGTCGTCGTCATCGCTTCGTCGCGGTGCTCCTCGCAATGACGGAGCAGGTGGCCTTACGCCACCATCAGCAGATAGAACAGGATCACCGGCGCCAGGGTCAGGATCACCGACCAGATGCCGACAGCCCACAAAATATCCTCGGTCGTAAAGCCCGGCTCGGCACCCGGCCTCACGGCAGCGAAACCGCTTCTCGAATTCACGTCGCCCCCGCATTGATTTTTAGCGCAATGGGAAGGCTGATACGCGAGCGGTTTTAATATCCCGGTCGGAATTTCGCCGGCATTTGCGCGCGGCTACTACTTCGGATTAACCACGGCATGGGCGGCGGGGCACCGTGCGCTTCAGTGCATCCCTGCGTCCCGGTCGCGGATCGCACCGAGATGCTCGTTGATGCGGAAGACGATCAGGATGAACTCGGCGACGATCCGCGAGAACACGATGCCGACGAACATGCTGGCGATCGAGGCGAGCAACTGGATGAACCCGACGAACGGGCTGATCGCCATCGCCGTGAGGCTCCACAGGACGCCGGAGATCCCGAACAGCACGATCACGGCCATCACGAGCCAGTAGAACGTCTTGATGATCGTGGGCGTGATGAAACGGTCCCACTGAAACAGATCCTGGAAATCGAACATCATGGTTCTCCCGGCAGGCCGAAATATGATTCGCGTCTCATCCTACTGCGTCACCCCCGGCGGTATCACTTCGTCCCGGAGCCTGCGCCGCAGGTCTCCATCGCGATGAAGTCTTGCACCGGATCGATGGTCCCGGACGGCGCTCAGCGCCTCCGCACCACCGGTCGATACCCGGGGAGCCCAGTCCGTCCCCGCGGAGGGCGAGCCCCGGACCGGGCGCCGGCAGTCCAGGAGCGAGCTATGCGAGTGGGCTGGTTGTGATTGCCGCAAATAACGGCCACAATCGGGCTTCCCTCCGGCATATCCTCAACCTCATGACCACGCTGACCTTTGAAGACTTCAAGCCGGGCCGCTTCGGCACGTTCGGCCCGCGCCATGTTTCACGCGAGGAGATCCTCGCCTTCGCCGCCGAATTCGACCCGCAGCCGATGCATCTCGACGACGAGGCGGCCAGCAAATCCATGCTCAGGGGCCTGTCGGGCTCCGGCTGGCATCTCGGGTCGCTGCTGATGCGGATGCTGTTCGATGGCTTCATCGGCCGCACCGCCTCGCTCGGCTCGCCCGGGGTCAACGAGATGCGCTGGATCGCGCCGCTGCGTCCGGGCGACGATTTGACGCTGGACGTCGATGTCGTCGAGGCCCGCGTCTCCAAGAGCCGGCCCGCGACCGGCATCGTCACTTTCAAGGGCACGATCCGCAATGCGCGCGGCGAGACGCTGTGCGAGATGGAATCGCCGATCATGATCAGCCGCCGGGACGGCGCGGGTAGCCAGTAATGCGTTTCTTTGAAGACATCGAGATCGGCGCGCGGCGCGAACTGGGCGCATTCACCTTCGCGCCCGAGGACATCAAGCGCTTTGCCGCGCAGTTCGATCCGCAGCCCTTCCATCTCGACGAGGAGGCGGGACGCAACTCGCTGTTCGGCGGGCTCGCCGCATCGGGCTGGCACGTCGCCAGCGTCTGCATGAAGCTGCTGGTCGCCGACGGTCAGCGGCTTGCGGCCGAGGCCGCCGCGCGCGGCGAGCAGGCTGCGGTCTGGGGACCCTCGCCGGGCTTCCGCGAACTGCGCTGGATCCGGCCGGTGCTGGCAGGCGACACCATCAGCTATTCGAACGAGGTCGAGACCAAGCGCACCTCCGAGAAGCGGCCGCAATGGGGCATCCTTCAGGCGCGCAATACCGGCATCAATCAGCGCAATGAAGTGGTGTTCTCGTTCCTCGCGACCGCCTTCGTGCCGCGCCGGAATCCAGGTTCCTGATGTGGCCTGCGCGCACCTGATGTTGCACGAACGCCATGGTCGGCAGATTACCTGCTGTCCGACGCAGTTGTGCGTTGCGCGGAACTGATTATTTGCTAACGCATTTTGAACCTTTGTCCCTGCCTATGGCTTCAGGGCACGAACTATTGGGGATGATCATGGCAGATCGCAGCGCGCTGAAACTCGTCGGCATTATCTTCGCGACGGTAACGCTTGTGGTGATGCTGGCCACCGGCCTGGTGGTGAAGGGCTTTGCCGACGGCAACTATTCGTTCGAGACCACCGCGAGCATCGATCGCTGATCCAGCCGTCCTGTTCGCATCGGCGCGGCTGGCGTCGGGTGCGCGTCTACGTTCTTACAATGTGATCCGCCGGCGGGCTGCGTCACATTTCTCCAGAAACCCTTCAACGATTCCAGATCAGCACCATCACGACGGTCGCGGCTGCGAGGATGCCGACAAACCGGATCATGATCGTGCCGATGCCGCCCTGATGCGGCTGGCGCAGCGGAATCGGGTCGGCATTGTCAGGCCGCACGCTCTGCATGAAGTGTTCTCCGCATCGATTCCCGCCGGGCACGGCCCGGATCAAAATCGACTGCGGAGTTTACACCGCGCCCAATAACAAATCGTTCCGTCGCGAAACCGGCCACGCAAAACGAAGCCGCCGCCTCCCATGCAGGAGGCGGCGGCCGGCGGTTTCAGAGATTGATCGCGATCAGCTGTTGCGCAGGCCGTCGGCGGCGCGCTTCCACTGCGAGACGTTGTCGGCGATCATGCGCGTCGACTTCATCGCGGCCTGGCTGAGCTGGGCATAGCCGGAGATCTCGCGCTGGACGCGCTGGCCCTCGGCATGCAGCAGGTCGCGCAGGCTCTCGAGCTCGCCGATCAGCTTCTCGATCTCGGCGAGCGAGGTGCCGGCGACGCGCTGGATCAGCGAATTGACGTTGCTGACGGTGGCGTCGGTGTTGGCGTCGGTCGGCGCGGTCTCCGGGCTCGCCACCGGCCGGCGCAGATAGGCGATGTCGTTGCGCACGAAGTCGCGGATACCGGCCTCGACTTCCGAGACCGCGGCGAGGTTGGAATCCACCTCGGACGTCGCCTCTGCGGCTTCCTCGGTGCGGTTGGTGGCGTTCATCGGCTTTCCCCTGAGTTCGCAATAGCGAAGCGCGGCTGTCCCCCGCACGACGAATTGATGAAGTTACGGACCTATCAGTGCCGCCGAATTTGACCGCATCTGGGCCAAGTTGGGGCAATGCCTGATCATTAGCGCGACAGGGCTAACAGATCGTTCACCATGAGTGCTTGTAGCCGGCGCCGATGCTCTTGTTGATCGTGCCCTGGGGGGTCTCGCCGACCGAGCCGGAGACGGTGACGCCGTCGAACAGCTTCTGCTCGGCGCCGATCCGGCGCAGCCATTTGTCGTCGGAGGCGGACAGCGTCTGGCCGGCGGTGATGCTGGTGCCGGTGTCGTTGACGGACAGCCGTGCCGACTGGTCGGTGTTGTAGCTGCTCGACGGGCGGCCGACGATGCCCGGCACCGGGACCACGCCCTGCTGGATGTAGTTGTAGCCGTTCTGTAGCGTCAGCGAATACTGCTCCGACAGCGGCACCGACTTGCTCAAGGAGGTGCCGACCTTGCTCTGGTCGGCGCCCGGATCGACCCGCGCCTCGACCGAGGTCTTGTCCCAGATCGAAGCCACGCCGCCGGTCGAGATCGCGGCCCAGGCCGAGCCGCCGGACTGCGGCAGGTTGCCGCCATTGGCGAGCCGCTCCGACAATTGCTCCGACGTCGTCATCGTACCCTGCCTGGCGACCGTCATGTCGGCGCCGATGCGGGTGTCGAGGAACGGCGAGATCGACTGCTTGACCGACACTGCCGACGAGCCATTGGCGTTGTTGTTGGTAGTCCAGGCTGGATCGTTGCCGGCGGTGCTGCGCTTGGCCGCGCCCTTCGGTGCCAGCGAGGGCAGGTTGGTGGAATCAGTGTCGAGCTGGCTCCAGTCCAGCTTGCTCTCGTCGATGTCCTTCAGGATGTCGGCGTCATTGGCATCGGCGGCCGGCGCCTGCTCGGCCGGCGCCTCGACGTCGTCCGCGGCGTTGTTCTGCGCGGCAGGGGTGATCTGCAAGGGCGGGAACTGGGCGGCGGCCGAAAACGCCATCGCCATGCTGAAGCCGGCCGTCAGCACCGGCAGCCTTGCCCAGCCAAATCGTGATGTGGAAGTCATTCCCAGCCCGCAAATTCCAGCGCCGCAACATGCAGTTGCCGTGGCGCGAAATTGTGGCAAAGGCACTCTGGAGGCAAGTGATAGACGCGTGATCGTCATGTCCGGGACAACGCCAGGCGCGATCGCGCCTGACGTCCGCGCGCGCGGCCGTTCGGGGCTGGCAAAACAGGCCGCTGCTGCCGGCGCTTCAACGCGAAGTCAGGCTTCGCGCTTCGGCCCCGGACATGACGAAGGCGTGAAATCGCCGACCCGTCAGACCGCGATCCGCGGCAGATGGATCGGATAGCCGACGGTCTGTTCGACCAGGTCGAAGCTGTCGACCAGCATGCGGAAGCTCGTCAGCTTGCCAGTCTTGAACTGCGCGAAATGCGCGATGCGGAGCGAGATCGGCTTGTTGGAGTCCAGCGCGGTCAGCGAATAGCGCAGCATCGAGGCCGCGGAATCGGTGCCGAGCATGATCTGCTCACGGTCGAAGCGGTGGACCCGCAGGTTCTCACCGATCTGCCTGATCACCTCAAGCACGGCGGTCTTGCCGCGGCGCGAGCCGAAGAAGGAAAACAGGTCGATCGGCCCGTAGATGGCCCATTCGATTTCGTCATCGAGCAGCGGCTCGATGTCTGCAAGCTGGCGTTCGTTGATCGCGCGATGCAATGCGCGCGAAAAACGCCAGAGGCTGTGCTCTGTCATTTTGGTCTGGTCCTGAAACTGGATTTTCAAAGCAAACGAATGGCAGGCGGTCAGCGCCGACGCCGTGCCAGGTTGCTGCACTTCACTATTAAGCGCTCAAATAGTGCGGATCGGCAAAAACGCAAATGACTTTTTTGCAATGCACAATTGCACGCGTTCTTGCCGAAATGTGAACGCCGCCTCTGGACTCCGCATCCACTTCACCCGAAAGCGCTTTCAGCGGTCGCGTTGCCGCGCCGGCTGTCGTTCGATCACGATCTCGGCGTCGCGGATCGCGACCACGGCGAACAGCAGCGCGCCGCCGATGCCACCGATCGCCGCGCCGAGCGGCATGAAGGTGAAGAACACCAGGGTTCCGCTGTCGAGACCCGAGGTCTTCGCCAGTCCGATCCAGGCAAGCCCGGCCCCGATGCCGAGAGCGGCACCGCCGAGAGCGCCCAGTGCAAGGCCAAGCACGGCGAGCAATGCGATTTTCATGGTGATCTCAGCCCCGACCACGACAAGCCCTGTGTGATAGGTCAGCGCCGCGCCATCGAGGTTCAACGCGCGCTGGCGAATTCGCACGGCGCGCGCAGAGAAGGCTAGAGCGAGTTGAGTCTTGATCAAATTGGCCTGACGCGCCCTCGTTCACCTCTCCCAAGGGAGAGGTGAATCGCGTTCGTGGCCGAACCGATTCAACCTGACTTCATCCCGATCTAGGAAACGGTCTGCCCGGTCAGCGCCGCCGCGATGTCGCGCTCCAGCACCTGCTGGACCAGGTCGAAGGTGTCGATGATCTCGCGGATCTCGGTGATCTTGCCGTCGCGCAGCGTGTAGAACACCGCGACGTCGAACTGCACCACGCGGCTGTTGTTGCGCTTGCGGAAGAACACGCGCAGTTGCGCCGCGACCTTGTCGCCTTCGGCCACCACGGTCGGCGCCTCGTAACGCATGTCGGAATAGCGCTCGTGGATCGTGGTCCACATCTGGCGCAGAGCGGCCTTGCCACGGTGCTGGCCCATATGCGGCAGGATGTCGATCGGGGCGTTGGCGAGAAACGCGACGTCGTCGCTGCAGCGCTCCAGCGCACCCTCGATGCCGCCGGCATAATAGACGTCGAGGAAGTTCAACACGCGCTGCCGGTTCAAGTCCTCGCCCATATTCGACTCCGCCGGTTCCATCCGACTCTCGCTGGCCCGCATAGTGAACCCAAGCGTTGCATAATCAAACACATGTTTGACGCGCCAGAGTGGAAATGGTTCAGCAACCAGCGCGTGTATCGTGGGGCGTGGGCGCGGGATGTCGCGTCGCGCTCGGCCTTGCCGTGGAACCGGCGGCTCGTATGCTTGGTGGCGGAAGGCGGCCAAACAGAGCCGCCGCCATGGGGAGAGACCAATGAAGCGCATCACCCCATTCGCCACCGTTCTGGCGCTGCTCGCATGCCCGGCGATGGCGCCGGTGCTCGCCCACACCCCGCAGCAGCCGCCGCACCAGCTCTACAATGAAGGCGACCTCAAGCTCGAAAGCGGTGAGGCGATCAAGGATTTCTCGATCTCCTACGTCACCCACGGCACGCTGAATGCGAAAAAGTCCAACGCCATCCTGATGGTGACCGCGATCTCGGGCAATCATCACCGGCTCGATTTCATGATCGGCCCCGGCAAGGCGCTCGACACCGACAAATATTTCATCGTCTGCACCGATGCGATCGGCAACGGGCTGACGACCTCACCGAGCAATTCGAAGGCGCAGCCGCGGATGCAGTTCCCGAAATTCGTCATTCGCGACATGGTGGAATCGCAGTACCGGCTGATGAAGGAGAAGCTCGGCATCGACCATGTCGTGGCGGTGGTCGGGCCCTCGATGGGCGGCATGCAGGCGCTGCAATGGGGCGTCAGCCATCCCGGCTACATGGACGCGCTGGTCGCGATGGTGCCGCTGGCCAAGACGCCGGCGTGGTCGGTCGCGGTAATGGAGGCCTCGCGCAAGGCGATCATGAACGATCCGGCGTGGAAGGACGGCAATTACGAGGCGGCGCCGGAGAAGGGCCTGCGGCTGTTCCGCGACATCGTCGCGCTGCTCGCGGCGCGCACGCCCGACATGTATGTCGGCCAGTTCAAGTCCGGCCCCGACGTGCTGCCCTGGATGGCCGAGCAGGAGAGCGCGCTGTGGAAGCTGTTCGACGCCAATGACTGGATCTACCAGAGCTGGGCCTATGACCGGCACGATGTCGGAACCACTCAAGGCTTCGGTGGCGACACCGCGAAGGCGCTGGCCTCGATCAAGGCGAAGACGCTGATCCTGACCGGCACCAAGGACCTGCTCAATCCCGAGTTCGAGCCGAACGAGATGGGCAAGAACATCCCCTCCGTGACCATCAGGACGATCAGCCCGGGCAGCGTGACCGGCCACGCCTCGGCCGGCGGTTTCTTTCCGGCGGATGTCGAGTTTCTCAATCGCGAGACCGGTGCGTTCCTCGACGGCGTCACCGACGGCGGCAAGAGGCTGAACTGATCGCTGAATGGCGCCGTTGCGGGTGTCGAACTTCCGCTAATCCGATGGCGCGACCTTGCCGGTGACGAGGTCGATGACGAACCGCCGCTTCTTCTCGTAGCCGGGCGGCACGAAGGCCTCGCCGGCGAGGAGGTCGTGATAGAGCTCCTTCGGCTTTGGGAAGCCTTCGCCGCAGGCGCTGCGGATGGTCGCGTCGTCGGCGTAGTCGACATCGACCGCGACGCTGTCGCGGCGCGGACCCGCGGCGAGGTTGGAGAGGCCGAAATATTTCGGTCCCTCGTTGCACATCACGACATTGGAGCCATAGGCGCTGACCGCATCCTCGGCGCGGAGCAGGAAGTCCGGCGCGATCTCGATCCGCTTGCCGGACTTGCGCGAGAATGCCATCCGCGTCACCGCGCTTTCGACGATGCCCTGGCCCATGTGGCCGACCAGGCAGACCAGCGCGTCCTGCTGCTCGTCCCTGGGCAGGACGATGCAATCGTGGCCCTGCGCGCCCGGCAGGAAGCGGATGAAGCGGGTGGCCCTGCCGGTCTGCTCGAACAGCGCAACGCCGCCGAAATCGGTCGCGTGCGGCTCGCATTCGCTTTCATAATTGACCACCAGCAGCGCATGGCCGGCGGCGAGGAAGCGCCCGGCGTAGCGCTCCTTGGTCAATTTGACGTCGCAGGCACGGCCGTCGGGATAGGATCTTGCCCGCGTGCAGGTCGATCCCGTGATGTTGGCGCCGGCACAGAATGTCGCGAGCAGCGCGCGGTCGCTGTCCTGCGCGAAGGCCGGGCCCCCCGATATCAACGCGATCGCCGCGCAAAGCGCCGGCGCGAGGCGGGCCAGGAAGAGGGCGATCGGTGATCTCTGCATGATATCAAGAACGCTGTCCGCAATGCCGCGGCATTTAGAGCATGATCGTGACGGCCGCGCAGCAATTTCTGTGGCCTCGGCTCGGGAACCTGTGGGGTGGCTCGGCCGTTGATGCGGCGCAATTCGATTGGAGCCGCATCATGAAATCAATTCTTCTCGTTACCGCCATTGCCGTCACCGCGCTTGCCGCCACATCGCCCGCCGATGCCAAGGGCTGCATCAAGGGCGCAATCGTCGGCGGTGTCGCCGGTCATTATGCCGGCCATCACGGCATGCTCGGCGCCGCCGCCGGCTGTCTCTATGGCCGCCATCACGCCAAGCAGGTGCGCGAGCAACAGCAGCAGCAACAGGCGCAACCCTCGCAGCAGGAGAAGCTGTAGGATCAGTCGTGACGTCGCACCGGGAATGTGGAGTCACATTCCGGGAACGCCGCCCGCGGGGGCGGCGTTGTCTCCTTGCGTAACGGAGACGATGATGACGAAACCAAGGACCAAGACCATCCAGCCCGTTCCCGACGACAACAAGAGCCATAAGGGCCCCGGCAGCACCCCAGGCGTTCCCCTCGATACCACCAAGGGCCATCGCGACGACGAGAAGCACAATATCCGCGAGCAGGCCGCGCACGGCAACCTGACCCAGAACACCAGCAACCGGCGCTCGGGGTAAGGCAGAGCTGCCAAGTCCTCCGCTGTCGTCCTGGCGAAAGCCAGGACCCATAACCACCGCCTTCGATTGTGAACGGGACCCGCGGCCCCGGCGCCGCGCGACAAATGCACATTTGGGGTAATGGGTCCTGGCGTTCGCCAGGACGACGTCGGTGGATGGTTCTCGCTTCAAGATGCCAGACAGCGCGGTGCCATCACCCGTGGAAGCGCGGTTCGCTCTGCGATCGCGTTCTCCAGGCGTGACCCGCATCACGTCGTGAACGATCTCACGCGGCTAACTTGGCGGCATCGGATCGTCCGATGACCTGAACCAGGGATCGCCGCCATGAACGCCATCGCCGCACCGAAATCATCCGCGCAGAACCGGCTCGAAGGCTTTGCGCTCACCGCTGTCCTGCAAGGCCTGCCGACGTTCGCCGCCGCCGCGCTGGTGCTGAAGGTGATGGGCGCCCCGGAAATCGTCGGCGAACGCGGCGGCGCCGCGGTCTATGTCGTGCTGGCGTCGCTGGTCTACGCCGCGCTCACGCCGCTGCTCGCCGCCAAATTCCCGAAGCGCTTCGTGCATGTCCATGCGCCTGTCTTCTTCGACGCCAGCCTGTCCGTCTCCGAGAAGGTCGCGCAGTGGCGAAGCCAGCCGACGGTCTCGCTGCAACTGATGACCACCATGATCACGATGTCGCTGCTGGCGGTCGCAGTCGCCAGCCTCCGCTGAGCTTGCACTTCCCCGCTGATCGGCCTTATCTGCTCGCATGCAGATCAGGGACGAACACCCCGAGGACGCCGCCGCGATCGGCGAACTCACGGCCGCCGCCTTCGCCGACGCGCCGCACGCCAGCGGCACCGAGGCCCGCATCGTCGAGGCGTTGCGTCAGGCCGGCGCGCTGACGCTCTCGCTGGTGGCGACGGCCGACGACGGACGCATCATCGGCCATGCCGCCTTCTCGCCGGTGCAGATCGATCGGGCGGCCGGGCGCTGGTACGGCCTCGGCCCGGTGTCGGTGACGCCCGAATTGCGGCGCCAGGGCACTGGCGGCGCATTGATCCGCAGGGGCCTGGACCGGCTTGCGGCACTGGGCGCGGAGGGCTGCGTCGCGCTCGGCGATCCCGCCTATTACGGACGCTTCGGCTTCGTCAGCGATCCCGCGCTCACCTACGGTGGCGAAGCGAGCCGATACTTCCAGCGCCGCGTGCTGAAGGGCGATCCGCCGCAGGGGGATGTCAGTTATCATCCGGGGTTCGATGTCGCGTGATGCGGCAAAGGGTGCTAACCGCAACTGCGAATTTTGGGGAATGATCTAGGATGACGCTGTTGATGACAGCGACATCTCCTCGATCCTGACTGGCACCGTGCCAAAATCGCTGAACCTCACCCATCTCGGGCGCACGCGGACATAGCCGATGTTCGGCCATGTCTCACGCTCAGGACCGTCGGGCCATGCGGCGAAATACACCCGCTTGCACGCATACAGCTCCGTGCCGGTCGGAAAGTCGGCTACGCCCTCGACCTGCGCGGTCTGCTCGGCATGCCAGCCGATCACCAGTGCGGCGTGGGGATCAGCGCGCAGGTTCTGGTATTTGCGCGAAGTGGTCAGCGTGTCGAAGATGATCTCGAGATCGTCACTGATCGCGACACCGACGACGGCGGCCTGCGGCGCGCCGTCGTGGATCGTGCTGACCACCGCGAGCCGATGCATCCGCAGGAAGGCGAGAAGCTCGGCGCGTGTCATATTTGTTTGAGCATGATCTCTTCGGAAAACCGCTTCGCACTTTGCGCTAACGCGGCCCTTCGGGTCCGGATCATGCTCTACCTCTTCTTCCATCCGCCGCGCTTGCCGGGCGCGCCGCCGCTCGACCGTGCCGACGGGCCGAATTCCGGGCCCGACTGCCGCGAGTCGGTTGGCTGGATGATGCGGCTGGTGGTGCCGAACGGTTTGGCCGGCAGCGCGCCGCCGGGGCGGAACGGCAGCGATTCCGGGCCGTGCATCTCGTCGAGGTCGGGCTTGTGCACCCGCGAGCCTGACTTGCCGCCACCGCGGCTTGCCTTGAGCGAGGTCTGCGCCGACTTGTTCTTCAGCGCGGCGACCGGGAGGTTGGCGGCATCGCCGTACTTCCTGGTGCCGGCATAGGCGCCGGCCTGCTTCTGCACGTTGCGCTGCTTGGCGGTGGGGTCGTCGACCACGGCCATCTCGGTGGCACGCAGCCGCTTGACCTCGTCGCGCAGGCGGGCGGCTTCCTCGAAGTTCAGATCGGCGGCGGCCTCGCGCATTCGCGTTTCGAGGTCGCTCAGCACGGCCTCGAAATTGTGCCCGATCGAGATCACGTCGTCGGCCATGCCGCCGTCGCCGATCTCGACCAGCACGTGGTCGCGTTCGTAGACCGAGTTGAGGATGTCGCCGATCGACTTCTTGACGCTCTCCGGCGTGATGCCGTGGGCTTCGTTGTATTCGACCTGCTTCTCGCGGCGCCGCGTGGTCTCGGCCATCGCGCGCTCCATCGAGCCGGTCATCTGGTCGGCATAGAGGATCACCTTGCCGTCGACGTTGCGCGCGGCGCGGCCGATGGTCTGGATCAGCGAGGTCTCGCTACGCAGGAAACCTTCCTTGTCGGCGTCGAGGATCGCGACCAGCGCGCATTCCGGAATGTCGAGGCCTTCGCGCAACAGATTGATGCCGACCAGCGCGTCGAACGCGCCGAGGCGGAGATCCCGGATGATCTCGATGCGCTCGATGGTGTCGATATCGGAGTGCATGTAGCGGACGCGGATGCCCTGCTCATGCAGATACTCGGTCAGGTCCTCGGCCATCCGCTTGGTCAGCACCGTGATCAGCGAGCGATAGCCGGCCGCGGCGGTCGCGCGCACCTCGCCGACGAGGTCGTCGACCTGGGTGCGGGCCGGGCGGATGTCCACGGGGGGATCGATGAGGCCGGTCGGGCGGATCACCTGCTCGACGAACACGCCGCCACTTTCGTTGAGCTCCCAGCCGCTCGGCGTTGCCGACACCGCGACCGTCTGTGGCCGCATCATGTCCCATTCCTCGAAGCGGAGCGGGCGGTTGTCCATGCAGGAGGGCAGGCGGAAGCCGTATTCGGCGAGCGTCGCCTTGCGGCGGAAGTCGCCGCGGAACATGCCGCCGATCTGCGGCACGGTGACGTGGCTCTCGTCGGCGAAGACAAGCGCGTTGTCGGGCACATATTCGAACAGCGTCGGCGGCGGCTCGCCGGGGCGGCGGCCGGTCAGGTAGCGCGAATAGTTCTCGATGCCGGCGCAGCTTCCTGTCGCCTCCATCATCTCGAGGTCGAAGGTGGTGCGCTGCTCGAGCCGCTGCGCTTCGAGCAGCCGGCCCTGGTCGTTGAGCTGGTCGAGCCGCATCTTCAATTCAGACTTGATCGACTTGATTGCCTGCACCAGCGTCGGGCGCGGCGTCACATAGTGCGAATTGGCGTACATCTTGATGAATTCGAGCTCGTCCTGCTTGTGGCCGGTGAGCGGATCGAACTCCTCGATGGTCTCGATGGTGTCGCCGAACAGGTTCACGCGCCAGGCGCGATCCTCATAGTGCGCCGGGAAGATGTCGATGACGTCGCCGCGGACGCGGAAGGTGCCGCGGGTGAAGTCGGCCTGGGTGCGCTTGTATTGCAGCGCCACCAGGTCGGCGATCAATTGCCGCTGGTCGATCCGCTCGCCCTTCTTCAGCGCGAAGGTCATCGCGGTGTAGGTCTCGACCGAGCCGATACCGTAGATGCAGGACACCGAAGCGACGATGATGACGTCGTCGCGCTCCAGCAGCGCACGCGTCGCCGAGTGGCGCATGCGGTCGATCTGCTCATTGATCGAGGAATCCTTCTCGATGTAGGTGTCGGTACGCGGGACGTAGGCTTCCGGCTGGTAGTAGTCGTAGTACGAGACGAAATACTCGACCGCGTTGTCGGGGAAGAAGCTCTTGAACTCGCCATAGAGCTGGGCGGCCAGCGTCTTGTTCGGTGCCAGGATCAGCGCCGGGCGCTGCGTCGCCTCGATCACCTGCGCCATGGTGTAGGTCTTGCCCGAGCCGGTGACGCCGAGCAGCACCTGGGTGCGGTCGTTGCGGTTGATGCCTTCGACCAGTTCGGCGATCGCGGTCGGCTGGTCGCCCTTGGGCTCGTAGGCGGACTTGAGCTCGAAGCGCACGCCGCCTTCGGACTTTTCCGGGCGCGGCGGCCGGTGCGGGGTCCACACCCGCATCGAGCCGTCGTCCTTGCGGAACTCGGGACGGCCGTCGCGGATCAGGTTTTCCAGTGCGTCGGCGGTGGCCTTGACGCCGAGTGCCTCCATCTTGCTGCGCGGCGGGCGGGCCAGTGCCTCGTCGTCATCCTCGGCGGTCGGCAGGCCTAGCTGCCGCGCCAGTTCCGGATCGAGGGTCGGGATGGTGGCCGAGGTGCCGTAATTGGCCTGCGGCGCCTCCTCGAGGCCCGCGGCGTCGCGCTTGGCGACGGTCTCGCCGGTTTCGCGCGTCGAGGCCCGCGCGCGATGCGCGGCGGCCTCGCCCCCGGCGCGGCGATCCCAGGAATTGTCCGGCGGCGGCTGCAAGCCGGTCCCCGAACCCATGCCGGCATCGCCGCGATTGATCGCGGGATTGAGCAGTTCGGCCAGCGCCGGTCCGATCGGTTGGACCTCAGGACGGTGTGCCTTGGATTTTGGGGTTTTGCCGGGCTTTTTCGGGGTGTTCGGTGTCTTCGCCATGCCCCGAATATGGGACGAGTCCGGCAGCGAGAAAAGGGCAAATGGCGCCCGGAATCGCGCACCGGCGAGGCTGCTGACAGCAGGGTGTCAGCAGGGCGTGCGCGCGAGAAGGCCGCCGGTTGCGGCAGCCTCCGTCGCGAAGGACCGGCCTATTTCGTGTAACCCTGGCTCGTGCAATACCAGAACGCGGTCCCCGAATTCTCGCCATGGTCGATCAGCCATTTTCGGCAGGCGTCGTAGTTGACGGCGTAGCGTTTGGCGCAGGGCTGTGGCGCCATATAGAAGCCGACGCTGCTGCTGCATTTGAATTCGGCGGCCTGTGCCGGCGAGCTTGAGATCGACAGCAAGCCGATAACGGGTACGGTCGCGAGAAGCGCAACAATCTTCATAGCCATCCCCTCTCGATTGCAGGACGGCGACCATCGCCGTCCCCGGCCACAACCTAACAGATCAGGGCTCCGCTCTCACTCGGAAAGCTGAGCGTTCGATTTGGCCGTCCGTTGGCGGGAGCAGTCAGCAGCGCGGCGCCGTCGTCACGCCCGCGGCAGGTCGACGATGTCGAGATGGATGCTGCCGCAGCCGTCGCAGCGCATGGTCCAGTATTCGGCGGCGCGGCCGGGAATCACGCGCAGCAGCGAGAGCTGGGCGGCACATTCCGGGCAAACGGTTCGGACTTGCGGCGGCCAAATCGGATCCGGCTCGCATTGCGGGACGATCGCGACCACGACATTGCCGGTCACGCCGACGCTGCGGCCGCCGGCATTGTCATGCCATGTCAGTGCGGCAGCCGGTCGATGGCTCTCTTCGCGTCGGCGATCGCCGCATCCGGATCGGACCACGCAAAGCCGATGTCGAGCGTCGGAAACGGCATGCCATCGATGACGACCGGCCTTTGATCGACCCGTTGAACCCTGGCGTGCCATTGCCCCTTCCCCACCTCGAACGACCTGATCTCAAAACCGCCGTAGATCATGCGCGACCTCGAAATGCCCCTCTCGAACGAGAGCACGGGCACGCGGGGCTAAATGTGAACCAGATCACAAATCTCGCGGTTTATTTCCGCGGTGCAAAGCAGTTCCGATTTTTTGTTTTACCGCGGCTTCTTCAGGTGGACTGCACGAAAGCGTGCTAGCTGCGGGCCGCAATGTGATCGGCGAGCGCGGCCGCGTCGTCGCCTACGCCCGACAGGAATGAGGATTTCATCTTCGACAGCCATTGCAGGCCGAGGAAATACAGGCCCGGCACGTCGGAGACGCCGTGACGGTGTCGTGGTGCGCCGTCTGCATCAACCAGCGGTATGTCGATCCAGTTCAGATCGAGGCCGTAGCCGGTCGCCCAGATCACGCTGCCGATCCGTTCGGCGCCAAGGTCGACCGCACGCAGCGGCGCCGCGAGACACGGCGGGTCGGGCAGGCGGCGCCGCGCCAGGGGATCGCCGGGATGGTCGAGGCCGCGCGCCGTAACGAAGTCGTCGACGATCCCGAGGAATGTATCGTAGTAGGCATCGCCGTTGGCGATGTTGGTGACGAGGTCGGGCGCAATCTCGAGCACACCCTCATGCGCCGCCGCCACGCGGCCGAGCAGCGTCACGCCGTCGGCGGCGAAGCGGCGGAAATCGACGGTGTGGCCGCCATAGGCGCCGGAAATCACCGGCAGCAGGCGTGACGGGCCGCGCTGCTCGATCGGAGTCTGGTCGATGCCCATCTCGGCCAGCCACCAGAACAGGTCGCGGCCGCGGTAGCGGCGCGGCAGGCGGTTATGACGCCCGACCGAAAGGAAGACGCGGCGGCCGGCGCGCATCAACTCCTCGGCGATCTGTGCGCCCGAGGCGCCGGCACCTACCACCAGCACCGCGCCCTCGGGCAGTTGCGCGGGATTTTTGTAGCTGCTGGCGTGAACCTGGAACAGCCCGGGATGCTCGTCCAGCAGTGCGGGCCGCAGCGGCCGCTGATAGGGGCCGGTGGCGATGACGACGTTGCGGGCGGCGATGTTGCCGCCGGCAATCTCGGCCAGGAAACCGGCGGCGTCACGGCGCAGCCTCAAGACCTCGACGCCGCAACGGATCGGCGGTGCGACGAAGGCAGCGTAATCCTCGATGAAGGCAATGATGTCGGCGGTGGCGGAGAAGCCGTCGGGATCGCGGTGCGGAAACGCGAACTCCGGCAGCCGCACCGACCAGTTCGGAAACTGGAACATCAAGCCGTCCCAGCGTTCGCTGCGCCAGCGCTCCGCGATCCGTCCCCGCTCCAGCACCAGATGGTCGATGCCGCGCTGCTTCAGCCGGTGGCTCATGGTGAGCCCGGCCTGACCGCCACCGATCACCAGCGTATCGATCCGTTGCTCCAGCACCGGCGGATCATGGCCCAAACGTACGATGCAGGCCAGCATCGCGCGGGCAGACGCCCGATCCCGCTGTCAGGGACCGGGCGTTCGCCGCTGATCAGTTCGCCACCAGATGCCGGTCGGCGAGGCGAACGGTGACCATGTCGAAGCGCGATTGCGCCAGCGACCGAACACCGACCTGGTGGAAGCCGATCTTGAGATATTGCTTGTCGACGTCGATGCGCAGGTAGCCGTAATTGTGGTCGTCGTATTTGGCGAGGATCAGCTTGTGGACCTTGGCGACCGGCTTGGGGCCCTCCAGATAGGTGACGTCGGAGCCGGCATTGGGCTCCTGGGCCGGCTCGCCACGACGCGGCATGACCAGCGGATTGACGTTGTGGCCGCCGTCGCCGCAGACGATGAAGGGCACGCCGATCTCCTTGAACTTGTCGAACGCCATCAGGCGCGTGTAGCGCTGGTAGTTGTGGGCGTGGCCGGACAGCACGGCGTGGGGATAGACCCCGACCTCGTGGCAGATCGTATCGATCTCCGCCCACATTTCGGTGCTGCAACCGTGATTGCCGCCGGTCCCGTCGCTCTTCGACTTGGGTGAGTAGCTGAATGGCGGGTGGTGCATCGCGATGATGACGGCGCCTGCGTACTTCTCCTGCTTGATGCGATTGAGCTGCGCGCGCAGGAAATCGATCTGGATGTTGGAGACGTCAGGCCATTTCTTGCTGAGGTTAGAGATCACGCCGGGGTCCTCCAGCGCGTTGCTGAACAATCCGATGATCCGCACGAACGGCGCATCCAGCGTGAAGTAGACGCCGGGCTGGGTCATCGCGGTCCGGTGCAGCGAACCGGCCTCCGGCGTGATGACGGTCGCAGGCGAGCAGAAATTGCGCTGGAACGTGGTCAGCGGTACCGCGTCCGGCTTGGTGCCCGGCACGATGAACGAGTCGTGATTGCCGGGGATGGCGAAGATCGGGGCCGGGTAGTTGCGGAACGGCTCATAGAACTGGTCGTAATAATAGGCCGCCTCGCCGAAATTGTAGACGACGTCGCCGAGGTGAAACAGAAAGGCCGCCGGCTCATGCTGGCCGCGGGCCGACGCGCTGTCGAGCGTGACCTGATCCGCGACGCGCAACTCGTTGAAATATTTACGCGCATTCGAGGCGCCGGAATCGCCGAAAGCGTGGAATGAAATGCTCTTGGCCTTGTTGATCTGATCGATGACCTGTGGTCCGAGCCCCCCATAGGCCGACGCAAGACTGTAGATGTCCTGCGGCGCCTGGCGGGACGGCGGAACCGCAACCACCTTCTTCTTCGCGAGATCGCCGATCTGCTTGTAGATCGCGCTGTCGCTGGGGTGCGAAACTGAAAATGCGGTCGGATCGTGCGAGGGGCCGTTTTCGCCGAAGGTCGGCTCCTGGAACAACGGCTGGCTCAACCTGGTTTGGGGGGACCGTGCCATGGCAATCTCTCCGTGATGAAATGACTGGAATGGAAGTCATTCAACCTAAGAGAGAATTGGTGTCATCTCAATACCTTTGAATGTGACGTGTTGTGTCGCTGCATCGCCGGTTCCGTCGCAGCGCGGATGATCCAGCGCCGGAACGCGGCGAAATCGCGCTGCTCGGCGTGGAAGCCGCGATAGACCAGATACCAGCGCATGCCCTTCGGCACGCTGAGCGCAAACGGCGCCACCAGCCGGCCGGCGGCGAGATCGTCGTCGATGTACGGCCGGATCCCCATCGCGATGCCGAGCCCGTCGCTCGCGGCCTGTAGCGCCTGGCCGTAGAACTGGAATTCCGGCCCGCGCGCGGTCAGCCGCGGCACGCCGGCGGCCTTCAGCCAGGACGGCCAGTCATCGGGCGAATGCGCGACGCGGATCAGGCTTGGTCCCTTCAGGTCGGCGGGGCGCTTCAAGCCGTTGGCGAGCCGCGCCGTGCACACTGGCATCAGGTCGGCGGCGAACAGCGGTTCGGCGACCAGGCCCGGCCATTCGCCGTCGCCGAGCTGGATGCCGCAGCTCCAGTCGTCGGCGAACGGCACAGCCATGCCGCCGGTCGTGATCCGGACCTCGATGTCGGGCTCGGCTTTGCGGAACTCGGCGAGATGCGGGATCATCCACTTCATCGCGAAGGTCGGGCCGACGCCGACGGTCAGGACGCGTGTGCTTGCCGACGCCGTGACCTGCGCGGTGAGGCTCGCCAGCGCGTCGAAGATCGGGGTTAGGCCGCCTTGATAGGCGCGGCCGGCAGGCGTGGTGACGAGGCGGTTGGCCTTGCGCTCGAACAGCGCGACGCCGAGCCGTTCCTCCAGCAGGTGCACCATCCGGCTGATCGCGGCGGCGGAGACGTTGAGCTCGTGGCCCGCCGCCGCGAAGCTGCCGGTGCGCGCCGCGGCCTCGAATGCCTTGATGCCGTTGAGAAAGAGCAGGCGCCGCATGAACCCTCAGGAAAGCTGATGCAAGGGCAAGATAACTCAGTTTGCCTGTCGAGGCCAAGCGGCGCAGAAATGGCGGTGACGGCTTGTATCAAATCCGAGCGCGATGGTGTGTCACCTCGCCCCGCTTGCGGGGAGAGGTCGGCGCGAAGCGCCGGGTGAGGGGGAGCCTCCGCGAGTCTCACTGCAACCTCCCTTGCTGAGACTCCCCCTCATCCCGACCTTCGCCCCGCAAGCGGGGAGAAGGGGAAGTCGGAGCGGAATTACCGGAGAGGACCAGATGACCGAGACTACAGACGCCCTGGTGCTCGACCTCGTGGAATGGGTCGCGCGCGAACCGCGGCCTTATGCTGACGTGCTCGAGGTCTGGCGCACTTCATGCCCGCGGCTGACGATCTGGGAGGACGCGGTCGACCGCGGCTACGTCGCGCGCCGTCCCTCGGTCGAGGGTATGCGGGTGACGGTGACGGCAACCGGCGAGACGTTTCTGCGCGCCCATGGGCGGATGCATTGAGGGCACCGCGTTCCTCACCTCTTCCACAAGGGGAGAGATGGACCTCCCATGCAGCGATAGTCGACGACCTTGTCAGCGTCCCGGCTCGGCGAGCCTCGGCCGGATGATTTCGACCATGCGATCGGCCGAGGTGCCCGGCGGGAAGAAGCCGAGATAATTGCCGTCGCGATCCATCAGGTAGATGTAGGCGGTGTGATCGACGGTGTAGTCGCCAGCGTCCTGCGGCACCCTGGCGTAATAGACCTTGTAGGCGTCGGCGACCTTGCGGATCGCATCGGCGCTGCCGGTCAGCCCGAGCAGCCGCGGGTGGAACAGCGGCACGTAGTCGGCGAGATGCGCGGCGGTGTCGCGCTCGGGATCGACCGTGATGAAGATCGGCTGCACTTGATCGCCGTCGCGGCCGAGCTTGTCGAGCGCCAGCCCGATCGCCTGCAAATCGGTCGGGCAGACGTCGGGGCAATAGGTGAAGCCGAAATAGACCAGCATCAGCCTGCCGCGAAACTCCTTGTCGGTGCGCTGATGGCCGGCCTGATCGGTCAGTGCGAACGGTCCGCCGACCGGCTCGCGATTCCACATCAGGATGTCCATGATCTCGGCGGCCGAGCGCGCCGATTGCTGCGGCGCATCGCCGGCGAGTGCCGGCGCCAGCGTCAGCCAGAGGCCGGCGCCGGCGCATGCGATCCCGCGCAGGATCGGCCGGATCATATGCCGAAGGAAAGGCGGCTGCCGGTGGTCGTGACCAGCACCTTGTCGCCCATCTGCGCGGTCGCTTCCTGCACGAAGTTGAGCCCGGAGCAATGCATCGGGATCAGCACGTCGGGATCGAGCTTCTTGATCTCGGCCACCACCTCGGTGAGGTAGTCCTTCGGCGCCGGCCCGAGATGGAAGCCGCCGACGATCGCGTGCACCTTCTGGATGCCCGAGACCTCCTGCGCCTGCTTCACCGAATTGACGATGCCGACATGGCCGCAGGACGAGATCACGACCAGGCCGAAATCCCGCACGTTGAAGCAGGTCGCGTGTTCATGGATGTGCTCGTCGGGCACGATCTTGCCTTCCATCTCGGCCGGCAAATAGTGGCTGGCGTTGCAGCCGAGCCCGTCCTTGATGCCGAACTCGACCCAGGTCTGCGGCAGCACGCGCTCGATGCTGCGGCGGGTGATCCTGCCGGTCGTGAACGCGTGGCCGGCGATCACGGTCGGCGTCTCGCACAGCACCGTGGTGACGCGCTGCGCAGCGAGCTGGCGGCGGTCCAGCGTGCCGAAATCGGTGAACTGGCCCTTGGTCGAGGTCGGATTGACGCGATGGCAGAAATTGTCCTCGCCGCCGGCATAGAGTTTGACGTCGGCGGGCAGCCTGTCGCGGAATTTATCGAGGAAGCCGTTGAGGCCGCCGAAATGGTCGTAGTGCCCGTGGCTCACGATCAGGGCGTCGAGCTTCGACGGATCGACGCCGGTAAGCTCCATGTTGTTGATCAGGACTTCGGGCGTGTAGCCATAGTCCAGCATCAGCGTGCGCTGGGCGCCCTTGGCCTCCGATTCCAGCCACAGCGACAGGCCCCATTCATTGTGCAGCGATTTGCGGAAGTCGGTGCCGCGCGCCGCCGGCGCAATCGAGACGCCGTGCGCCTGCTTCGGCCGCAGGAACAGGTCGAAGCTTGAATCGACCAGCACCCGGATCGAGAGCTTGTCGACGGTCGGCACCTCGATCGGCGCGGCGCTCGCGATCTCGACGCAGGAGAATGCGCCCGCAGCCGCGGCGCCGGCGAAGGCCGCCGAACCCTTGAGGAAATCTCGTCGTGCCAAATCCCGTGTCATTGCAATGCCCCATGTTCTGAAAATCGTCCAACGCAATCCCGGCCAAGCCTATGAGCAATCGGGGCGCGGCTCAATCGCGCGCTTGCGTCGGTCGCAGATCACATTCGCGCGCGGTGCAATGCGCACGCCATTGACTTGGGCGCGGGTTTGCGTCCAACTCCATGCATCCGCATCTTTCTTGCCGATGCACGTCATTTCATCTCCAGCAATGCAGGATCACGCCCATGATCGACCTCCACTACTGGTCCACGCCGAACGGTCACAAGATCACGATGTTCCTCGAGGAGACGGGACTGGAGTACAAGATTTTCCCGGTGAACATCGGCAAGGGCGATCAGTTCAAGCCGGACTTCCTGCAGGTCGCGCCGAACAACCGCATTCCGGCGATCGTCGACCACGCGCCGAAGGGCGGCGGCAAGCCGGTCTCCTTGTTCGAATCCGGCGCGATCCTGCTCTATCTCGCCGAGAAGACCGGGCAATTCCTGCCCGAGGATCTCTACGGACGTTATGACGCGATCCAGTGGACGTTCTGGCAAATGGGCGGGCTCGGGCCGATGGCCGGGCAGAACCATCATTTCCGCAACTATGCGGTCGAGAAGCTGCCTTACGCGATCGATCGTTATGTCAACGAGACCAACCGGCTCTACGGCGTGCTCAACAAGCGCCTCGCCGACCGCGAGTTCATCGCCGGCGCCTATTCGATCGCCGACATGGCGAGCTATCCCTGGGTCGTGCCGTACAAGAACCAGGGCCAGGAGATCGACGATTTCCCGCATCTGAAGCGCTGGCTGGAGACCATCGGCAAGCGCCCGGCGACCGAGCGCGCCTATGCCAAGGCCAAGGAGGTCAATCCGAATTTCGGCCAGCCCGCGATCCGCACCGAGGAAGAACGGAAACTGCTGTTCGGGCAGACGGCGGCAGTGGTGCGGTAAGACTCTCCGCGTCATTGCGAGCGAAGCGAAGCAATCCATCGAACCGCAGATGCGGAGCAATGGATTGCTTCGTCGCTTCGCTCCTCGCAATGACGGACGCGGAACGAGTGTGCCTTACGCCCCGACATACTTCGCCGGCCGCCGCTCCTTCCACGCCGCCAACCCCTCGGCAAGATCGCGGCTCGGCACCAGCGCGGCGAATTGCTCGCTCTCGACCAGCAGTCCCTCGGCGATCGGCATGTTGAGCCCGCGCGTCACCGCGGTGATGGTGCTGGCGACGCTGCCCGGCGAGTGCCTGGTGATACGGCCGGCGAGCTCGCGCGCGGCATTCAGCAATTGATCGTGCGGCACGATCTGGTTGACCAGCCCGATCTCGCGCGCATGCTCGGGTGGGAAGGGATCGCCTGCCAGCAGCAATTCCAGCGCGCGCTTGCGGCCGGCGAGCCGCGGCAGCCGCTGCGTGCCGCCGAAAGTCGGGGGCATGCCGAGCTTGATCTCGGGTTTGGCGAACAGCGCGCGGTCGCTGGCGACGGCAAGATGCACGGCTTCAGTGATCTCGCAGCCGCCGCCGAAGGCGAGCCCGTTGACCGCGGCGATGACCGGCTTCCTGAACGCTTCGAGCCGTGCCGTCATGGCTTGTCCGCGGCGGACGAAATCGCGCACCGCGACGGCGGCGCCTTGCTTGACGCTTTCCGAGAATTCCTTGATGTCGGCGCCCGCCGAGAAGGCGCGCTCGCCGGCGCCGGTCAGGATCACGGCGCGCACCGCGGCATCGCCCTCGATGCGGTCGAGCGCCGTCATCAGCCGGTCGATCAGCACGTAGCTCAGCGCATTGAGCTGCGCGGGACGGTTCAGCGTGATCAGGGCGATCCCGTCGTCGATGTCGAGCAGGATGGGGTCGGACATGGGCTGTCTCCGGCATTGCTGGGGCGATGCCGAATGTAGGCGCTGTCGCGAATTGTGTATATTCACTGGTCAGTATACATACGCTGTATGCCGAGACCCTCCGAGCCGACCCGCGAGCGTATCGTCCAGGCGGCGAGCGCGCTGTTCTACAATGAAGGCATCCGCCGTGTCAGCGTCGACGAGGTCGCGGCCAAGGCCGGCCTCACCAAGCGCACGCTGTATTACCACTTCAAGAGCAAGGACGACCTGGTCGCCGCCTATCTCGTCGCGCGCGACCAGCCGAACCTCGCGCTGTTCCGAAAATGGTTCGCGGAGGCCGAGGGCGGTTTGTCCGCAAAGGTCGAGGCGATCTTCAGGAACCTCGCGCGCTCGGCGCGGCATCCGAAGTGGAAGGGCTGCGGCTTCCTGCGCACCTCGGCCGAGCTCGCCAACATGCCCGGCCATCCCGCGATCAGGATCGGCGCCGCGCACAAGAAGAAGTTCGAGGACTGGCTGCGCGCGACCTTCGCCGAGCAGGAGATCGCCGATCCGCTCAAGCTGGCGCGACAGATCCTGCTGCTGCTGGACGGTTCGTTCGCCGTCGTGCTGCTGCATCGCGACGCCAGCTACATGGAGACGGCCGGCGAGGCCGCGCGGACGCTGATAGAGACGGCGCTGGCGAAGCCGGGCCGGAAACGGGGGGCGGGTACGAGTTGCGTTCGGGCAACATCGTTCGGAAAGAAGGGGCGTTAACCTTCTTTTGCCATTGCGCGACCACGCCGTGAGCAGACAATCCGCATCGTCACATGCTTGCAATCTGGCTCCAGAAGGGCCCGTGGAGGCTGGGATAATGAATTCGCGGCGGGTGCGGGCGGCAGCGTTAAGCGGGACGGTGGTTCTGTCGGGCTGTATTGTTTCGTGGGTTGCGACGTCCGGTGCGGCTGGCATCGAGAAGGTCGGTGCGTCGGTCACCAGTGCATCAGTTGATGATTCCCGCGCACCTACAGTCGTCGCCGATGCGGTATCAGCGACATCACCAGCAACTGCCACATCGAACGCTGCCGTCGACGGCCCTCATGCACCGACCATGAGCGAACGGGAAGCGGTGGCGACGGCCCATGCTGTGCCGATCGTGCACGAGACGGAACCTGTCGTCCGGGCCGGGTTGACCGATCCGGCACTGCCGCTGGACATCCAATCTCTGCCGGCTCCGGCAGCGGACACGCCGGATCCGGAGCCTCGCGTGGCCAGGCCGGCGGTGGACTCCGTCGAAATCCTCGACGAGTGCTGGGACGTCAACGCCTGCATCGATCGCTATCTGTGGGCGCTCTATCAAAGGACGCCCAAGGAAGACACCATCAAGGTGCCAGAGCAGAGGCAGGTGACGGTCAAGAGAAAGAAGAAGATGGTGACGGTCACCAGAACCTTCACCAGGCTTGTCGATGAGGATTTCGCCTGGAAGGATACCCAGGCAGCGGAAAGAGCCGGCATGCCGATGATGGACTACGTCATGGGAGGCGTCGATCGGAGCTTCAAGCTGAAGCTCTTTCATGTGCTTCTCGCGGCGGAACAGGCCGGCCTTTCGCCCGGTATCACCAGCGCCTTCCGGGATGACTACCGCCAGTCGATTGCAAGCGGGCTGAAGGCGGCCAGCAACAAGTCGTATCACGGCGGCAGCTTCCGTGGCGGCTACGGCCATGGGCTCGCGGCCGACATCGTCAGCGTCGACGGCGCGACACGCGACGACCGTTGGAAATCGTCGGAGAGGCTCTGGAAATGGGTCGACGCGCACGGCAGGGAGTTTGGCGTCGCGCGCCCCTACCTCAATTTCGACCCGCCCCATCTGGCGCCGATCGATGGCAAGGAATATGCCGCTCACCGCGGTGGCGGCACGACACCACAGGCGGCGCTGGACGCGAAGACGCGCAGCCGCCATGCGGCGCGCGATAGTCACGCCGCGGCGAAACGCGCAAAGACCGCGAAGTCATCGAAGGTGCGAACGATCTGAACTGCGCAAATTGTCGGCTGATGACGGCTCCGGCGTAACCCGCCAGCGTGTTACCCGAAGGGCTCGCAATGACGCTTAGAGCGCGCCGCGCTGCTGCAACAACGCCAGCACCGCGTTGAGGTCGGGCAGCACGGCTGCGCATTTCGCGCGCGTCTCTTCCGTTGGCGGTGCGATGTCCGGCACCATCAGGGTGATCGCGCCGGCGGTGTGCGCGGCGGCGACGCCGTGGTTGGAGTCCTCGACCGCGATGCAGGCCGCAGGCCGCACACCGAGTTGCGCGGCGGCCTTGAGATAGAGTGCCGGATCCGGCTTGCCGTGCGTCACGTCGTCGAGCGTCAGCAGTGTCTCGAAGCGATCGCGGATGCCGGCAAGCGTGAGGTTGCGTTCGGCGGAGCGGCGCGACGACGAAGTGACGATCGCCATCGGGCGTTTCGCCGCGGCGATGGCATCGAGCAGGGCGAGCGTGCCGGGCTTGAGCGGCAGGCCCGCGTCCATCATCCGATCGCGATGTTCGATGAAGGCCCGATTGATGTCGTCGAGCGGAAGCGCGGGGCCATAATGCTCGCGCAGCATCGCCTCGCAGACCGGGCCGGGAAGCCCGACCATGGCATGGCACAGCGCGACGACGCCGTCAGTGTAGCCGCATGCATTGAGCGCCGCGACGAGGCTCTCGAAGTAGACCTTCTCGGTGTCGAGCAGCGTGCCGTCCATGTCGAGCAGGATGGCGTCCACGGTCCAGCGTGCGTTCGCCGCTGCTTGCTGTTGCGCAAGTTTCCGCAAGCAAGCCGGGCACAGGCAGTCGCTGCCATCGCCCGGCATCGGCAGACGGAAGCTCTCGTCGGAACACCAGCACGATCCCGTCAGCGAGCAGGAGAATTCGCTGCCGCACGCCGTGCAGGCAAGCCGGCGCGGCGAAGCTTGTTCAGAACGATCGTTCGACGAGAGGTCCATTCTAACCGCGATTTAATGCACGAATTAATCTCGGGTTCATCCCGGACCGCGCTATGATGCCGCGTAACTGATATAGCCGGGATCGGCCGTTAAGGGAATTCTGATGGCCCGTGATTCGCAAGCGGCGCTGATTGCGCTCAACCGGTTCGGATTCGGCGCCCGCGGCGGGGCGGCCGGCGATTTCATCAACGCTGCATCCGATCCGCGCGGTTTCGTGCTGGCGGAACTGGCGCGTCCGAACGGGGCGCTGCTCGAAGTGCCCGGCCTGCTCTCGACGCCGGAACTCGGCAAGCAGGTGTTCGACTATCAGTTCGAGATCAAGCAGGCGCGCGATGCCGCGAAGGCGGCGCAGCAGGGCGCGAGCGAGACGCCGCCGCAAGGCGCGGACGCCACGCCGCAGCAGCGGCGTAACCTGTCATTGTCGTCGGCCGCCAAGGAAATCGCCGGCAAGGATCCGGCGATGCAGGCGCAGGCGGCGGATGGCGCCAACGCGGCGATGACGCCGTCCACCACGATGCAGTCATCGGTTAATCCACCGAAGCCGCCGGCGCAGCCGCTCAACATCATCCAGAAGACGTACCGTGCCGAGGCGCTGGCGCGGCTGCAACGCGGTGTGGTCGCCGATTGCGGATTCGTCGAACGGCTCGTGGCGTTCTGGTCCAACCATTTCTGCATCTCGGCCAACAAGGGCGCGCTGGCGCGGATGTGGGCCGGCTCATTCGAGCGCGAGGCGATCCGTCCGCACGTGCTCGGCCGCTTCTCGGACATGCTGAAGGCGGTCGAGCAGCATCCGGCGATGCTGTTCTTCCTCGACAACCAGCAATCGCTCGGCCCGGACTCGCGCGCCGGCATCAACCGCCACCGCGGCCTCAACGAGAACCTCGCCCGCGAGATCATGGAGCTGCATACGCTGGGCGTCGACGGCGGCTACACCCAGGGCGACGTGACGTCGTTCGCGCGGGTCATCACCGGCTGGACCTTCGCCGGACGGCAGGGCCAGCTCGGCGCGCCCGGCAGCTTCGTGTTCAATGCCAACGCGCATGAGCCCGGCGCCCAGCAGGTGCTGGGCAAGACCTATGCGCAGGCCGGCATCGCGCAGGGCGAGGCGGTGCTGTCGGACATCGCGCGGCATCCCTCGACCGCGAAATTCATCGCGACCAAGTTCGCACGCCATTTCGTCGCCGACGATCCGCCGCCGGCGCTGGTGGCGAAGCTGCAAGAGACCTTTACCAAGACCGACGGTGATCTCAGGGCGTTCACCACGGCACTCGTTGGGGCCAACGAGGCGTGGCAGGCGCCGCTGACCAAAATGCGCTCGCCGTACGACTTCCTGGTCGCGTCCGGCCGCCTGCTGGCGCGCAATCCCGAGGACCCGGGGCGCTATCTCAACGGCCTCAATGTGCTCGGCCAGCCGCTGTGGTCGCCAGCCGGACCGAACGGCTTTCCGGATACCGCCGCGGCCTGGGCAGCGCCTGAAGGCCTCAAGCTCAGGCTCGACATCTCGGCGCAGGTCGCCTCCCAGCTCGCCGACAAGTTCGATCCGCGCGACCTGCTCGAGCTGATTGCGGCGGATGCCGCCTCGCCTGAGACGCGGCGCACCATCGAGCGCGCGGAGACGAAGCAACAGGCGTTGGCGCTGCTGTTGATGTCGCCGGAATTCCAGAGGAGATGACGATGGATTGCTCCGAGAGCCTGATGATGCAGGCGACGTCGCGGCGGACGCTGCTGCTCGGCGGTGCCTCGTTTGCCGCCTGGGCGTATTTGCCGAAATTCGCGCGCGCGGCCGATGGCCGCGATCCGCGCTTCGTCACCATCATCCTGCGCGGCGCGCTCGACGGTCTGGCGACGGTCGCGCCGGTCGGCGATCCCGACTATGCCAGCCTGCATGGCGCGATCGCGCTGCGGCCCGATGGGCCGAACGCGGCGTTGATGCTGGATCAGTTCTTCGGCCTGCATCCGGCGATGCCGGAATTCGCGCGGATGTATCGCGCCAAACAGGCCGCGGTGGTGCATGCGGTGGCGACCTCGTATCGCGACCGTTCGCATTTCGATGGCCAGGACGTGCTGGAGAGCGGCTTCCCCGGTCCCGGCCGCGTGCAGTCCGGCTGGCTCAGCCGTGCGCTGGAGGCGTTGCCGAAGGGCGAGCGGGTGATGAGCGCGCTTGCGGTCGGCCCGACCACGCCGCTGGTGCTGCGCGGCGCCGCGCCGACCGTTGGCTGGGCGCCGACCGCGTTGCCGCAGGCCGCGGACGACACCGCGATGCGGCTGCTCGATCTCTACCAGCACCGCGATCCGGCGCTGGCCAGTGCGCTGACGCAAGGCTTGCAACTCGAGAAGCAGGCACAGGGCGACGAGATGAAGCCGAAGCCCGGTGGTGGTGGCGCGGCGGCAATGCGGCTGGTGGCGCGCGGCGCCGCCAAGCTGATGGCGGCGGACGACGGTCCACGGATCGGCGCGCTGGCCTTCGACGGCTGGGATACCCATGCCAATGAGGGCGGGCCGGTCGGCCGGTTGGCGCAACTGCTCGGCGGTCTCGACGGCGCGCTGGCGGAATTCCAGAGCGGCCTCGGCGCGCGCTGGCGCGATACCGTGATCGTGGTGGCCACCGAATTCGGCCGCACCGCGCGGATCAACGGCACCGAGGGCACCGACCACGGCACCGGAACCATCGCGCTGCTCGCCGGTGGCGCGGTGAATGGCGGCCGCATGATCACCGACTGGCCCGGTCTGAAGCCGGCCAATCTCTACCAGGCCCGCGATCTCGCCGCGACCACCGACCTGCGCGCCGTGATCAAGGGCGTGCTGCACGACCAGTTCGGCCTCGGCGAGCGCGTGCTGGCCGACACGGTGTTTCCGGACAGCGCGCCGGCGAAGCCGATGAAGGGGCTGGTGGTCTAGCGCTCGCCACAACCACGGCGTCGTCCCGGCGAAGGCCGGGACCCATTGCCACCAAACTCGATTGTTGGAAAACGCTGGAGCCACAGCGCGCCATAACTGCACACTTGTGGTTATGGGTCCCCTGAG
>NZ_DDOP01000069.1:474-38151 GCF_002341725.1 Bradyrhizobium sp. UBA2491 | reverse complement strand
CCCGGGGCTTACCCCTCTCCCCAACCCTCCCCCGCAAGGGGGGAGGGAGCCTATGCAATGTGCTCACCTTACGATTCGTCACAGCTTCCCCTTCACCTCGGCGCGGAAGCCGTAAATCACGCGCTTGCCGGCGAGCGCGACGAGCTGGACGTCGCGGGTCTGGCCCGGCTCGAAACGAACCGCGGTGCCGGCGGCGATGTCGAGGCGCATGCCGCGGGCCTTCTTGCGGTCGAATTTCAAGGCCGGGTTGGTCTCGAAGAAGTGGTAGTGCGAGCCGACCTGGATCGGGCGGTCGCCGCCGTTGGCGACCGACAACGTCACGGTCTTGCGGCCGGCATTGAGCTCGATCTCGCCGTCCTTGATGAAGAGTTCGCCGGGGATCATGTCGCGCTCCTATCGGATCGGCTCGTGCACGGTGACGAGCTTGGTGCCGTCGGGGAATGTCGCCTCGACCTGGATGTCGTGGATCATCTCGGGGATGCCGGTCATCACCTGGTCGCGGGTCAGGACCTTGGCGCCGGCCTGCATCAGCTCGGCGACGGTGCGCCCGTCGCGGGCGCCCTCGACGATGAAATCGGTGATCAGCGCGATCGCTTCCGGATGGTTCAGCTTGACGCCGCGCTCGAGCCGTCGGCGCGCCACCATGGCCGCCATCGAAACCAAGAGCTTGTCCTTTTCGCGGGGAGACAAATTCATGCGAGCACTCTGAAAGCGTTGATAAGGATCAGTTGAGCCATAGCCGCGGCAGCGGCACGGCGGAGGCGCGGCCGAGCACCGCCATCATGTCGGCGCGCAGCCGGGCCGCATCTTGGGCACAGAAGCGCGCCATTGCAAAGCCATTCCAGGCCGAGATGCCGACCTCGCCACTGAGGCTGTTCGACGCCTCACGGATGCGTTCGACCAGAGCCTCGTCGCCCGGCACGATCAGCGCGGTGCCGATCGCACAGCCGCCATTGGCAATCGCGGGCCGTGCCAGCTTCTCGCCGATCTCGCCGTCGAGCCTGACGGTCTCGGCAAACACCAGCCGGCCGCCACGCCGCATCCGCCAACGGTCGACGAACTCGCCATGCCGCATGGTCTCGCCCATCGCGGCGCGGCCGAACACCACGATCTCGCAGAGCAGGAGCGAAGCAGCCTCGGCGAGGTCGATGTCGATGCTCCTGACAATGCGGGCGCGGTCGAACAGGATGGTCTCCTGCGGCAGCCAGGAGAGATGCGCGCCGTCGGCGGCCTTGAGGGAGATATCGAGCCGCGCCGCCGCGCCCGGCGCGCGGTAGACTTTTTCGGCCGCCGCCGTGGTCAGTGTCAGGCGGGTGCCCTCGCCGGCCGTGATCGCAACATCGAAGCGGTCACCGCCGGCAATGCCGCCAGCGGTATTGACGAACATGGCCGATAGCCCGTCATCCTCGGGCGACGGGAAGCGGACGCGCAGCGAACCTGACTCATGAAGATCGCCGCGTCGGGTGGCGCCGTCCTTGCGGTGAACGCCGAACCGGACTGCGCCCTGGGCACGGTTGGCCGCAAACGTCGCCGCTGCCGCGCCTGCGATCCCGCTCCGCATTCCCCCGACGCTCCCTCGCGCGCCATGAAAGGCGGCGTCACATTGTCTTCACAGCGCCATCTGGCGGCTGATCTCGGCGGGATCGAGGCTTGCGCGATCGCAGGCATATTTCACCGCGCCCCGGTCCATCACGGCAAAACTGTCGCCGAGTTCACAGGCAAAGTCGAGATATTGTTCGACCAGCACGATGGCGATGTTGCCGAGGTTGCGCAGATAGGAGATGGCGCGGCCGATATCCTTGATGATCGAGGGCTGGATGCCCTCGGTCGGCTCGTCGAGCAGCAGCAGTTTCGGCCGCATCACCAGCGCGCGACCGATCGCGAGCTGCTGCTGCTGGCCGCCGGAGAGGTCGCCGCCGCGGCGGCCGAGCATGGTCTCCAGCACCGGGAAGAGCGAAAACACGTCATCGGGGATGTTGCGGTCTTCGCGCTTCAAGGGGCCGAAGCCGGTCTTCAAATTCTCTTCCACCGTCAGCAGCGGGAAGATCTCGCGGCCCTGCGGCACGAAGCCGATGCCGCGCCGCGCCCGCTCATAAGGTTTTAGTGCAGTAATGTCCTTGCCGTCGAAATTGATCGCGCCGGACGCGATCGGATACTGCCCGACCATGGCGCGCAAGAGCGAGGTCTTGCCGACGCCGTTGCGGCCGAGCACGCAGGTCACCTTGCCGGGCTCGGCGGTGAGCGAGACGCCGCGCAGCGCCTGCGCCGCGCCGTAATAGAGGTTGATATTGTCGATCTTCAGCATCGCCTAGCGCCCCAGATACACTTCGACCACCCGCTCGTTCGACGACACCTGGTCGATCGAGCCTTCGGCGAGCACCGAGCCCTCATGCAGGCAAGTCACCTTGACGCCAAGTTCGCGCACGAAGGTCATGTCATGCTCGACCACCATGATGGTGTGATTCTTGTTGATCTCCTTCAGCAGCTCCGCGGTCAGATGGGTCTCGACGTCGGTCATCCCGGCAACCGGCTCGTCGACCAGCAGCACCTTGGGATCCTGGGCCAGTAGCATGCCGATCTCGAGCCACTGCTTCTGACCATGCGACAGGCTGCCGGCGAGGCGGTTGCGCGCATCGGTCAGGCGGATGGTCTCCAGCACCTTGTCGATCCGCTCGGACTCGGCCCTGCTGCCGCGCCAGAACAACGTGCCGCGCACCGAATGATCGACGTTGAGCGCGAGCAGGAGATTGTCCTGCACGGTCTGGCTCTCGAACACCGTCGGCTTCTGGAACTTGCGGCCAATGCCGAGCTCGGCGATCCGGGTCTCGTCGAGGCGGGTCAGGTCGACGGTGCCATCGAACAGCACGGTGCCCTCGTCCGGCTTGGTCTTGCCGGTGATGATGTCCATCATCGTGGTCTTGCCGGCGCCGTTCGGGCCGATGATGGCGCGCATCTCGCCAGGCGCCAGCGTCAGCGACAGATTGTTGATGGCATGGAAGCCGTCGAACGAGACGTGCACGCCGTCGAGATAGAGCATCGCCGAGGTGGCGCGGGTATCCATCACGTTCATCCGCCTACTCCGCCGGGTTCGGTGCGCCGACGCCATCTTCGCGCGCAGCGCTGCCAGCGTCGGGAGAGCCGTTCCTCGCCTTCGACGTCTCCCACCAGCTGTTGAAGGTGCCGACGATGCCCTTCGGCAGGAGCAGCGTCACCAGGATGAACAGCGCGCCGAGCATGAACAGCCAATACGGGGCGAGCGGCCCCGAGGTGAAGAACGTCTTGGCATAGTTGACGACGACGGCGCCGAGCGCGGCGCCGATCAGCGTGCCGCGGCCGCCGACCGCGACCCAGATCACCGCCTCGATCGAATTGCCCGGCGCGAATTCGCTTGGATTGATGATGCCGACCTGCGGCACATAGAGCGCGCCGGCGACGCCGGCCATGCAGGCCGACAGCGTGAACACGAACAGCTTGTAGGACTCGACGCGATAGCCGAGGAAGCGGGTGCGGCTTTCGGCGTCGCGCACCGCGATCAGCACCTTGCCGAGCTTCGAGGTCACGATCGCGCGGCAGATCAGGAACGCGATGATCAGCGCCAGGCAGCTCAGCAGGAACAGCGCGGCACGGGTGCCTTCGGCCTGCACGTTGAAGCCGAGGATGTCCTTGAAGTCGGTCAGGCCGTTGTTGCCGCCGAAGCCGAAATCATTGCGGAAGAACGCCAGCAGCAGCGCGTAGGTCATCGCCTGCGTGATGATCGACAGATAGACGCCGGTGACGCGCGAGCGGAAGGCGAGCCAGCCGAAGCAGAAGGCGAGCAGGCCCGGCACCAGCAGCACCATCAGCGCCGCGAAGGCGAATTTGTCGAAGCCGTACCAGTACCAGGGCAGCCTGTCCCAGTTCAGGAACACCATGAAGTCGGGCAGGATCGGGTTGCCGTAGACGCCGCGGCTGCCGATCTGCCGCATCAGGTACATGCCCATCGCGTAGCCGCCGAGCGCGAAGAACGCGCCGTGGCCGAGCGAGAGGATGCCGCAATAACCCCAGATCAGATCGATCGAGAGCGCGAGGATGGCGTAGCAGACATATTTGCCCCACAGCGCCACCAGATAGGTCGGCACCTGGAACATCGAGCCCTGCGGCAGCAACAGGTTCGACAGCGGGATCAGTACGCCGAGCGCGGCGACGAGCAGCACGAACGCGGTCGCGGCACGGTCGAGCGAACGGGTGAGGATGTGCGGCGTCATGCTTCCACCGCCCGGCCCTTGAGCGCGAACAGGCCGCGCGGCCGTTTCTGGATGAACAGGATGATCAGCACCAGGATCGCGATCTTGCCGAGCACCGCACCTGCCACCGGCTCGAGGAACTTGTTGGCGATCCCGAGCGTGAAGGCGCCGACCAGGGTGCCCCAGAGATTTCCGACGCCGCCGAACACCACGACCATGAAGCTATCGATGATGTAGCTCTGACCGAGATTCGGGCTGACATTGTCGATCTGCGACAGCGCGACGCCGGCGATGCCGGCGATCCCCGAGCCGAGGCCGAAGGTCAGCGCGTCGACCCGCGAGGTGGCGATGCCCATCGAGGCCGCCATGCGGCGGTTCTGGGTCACCGCGCGCATCTCGAGGCCGAGCGCGGTGTAGCGCAGCATCGCGAGCAGGATGGCGAACACCGCGAGCGTGAAGCAGAGGATCCAGAGCCGGTTATAGGTGATGGTGATCTGGCCGAGCTCGAAGGCGCCGCTCATCCAGGAGGGGTTGCCGACCTCGCGGTTGGTCGGGCCGAACGCGGTGCGGACCGCCTGCTGCAACACCAGCGACAGGCCCCAGGTCGCGAGCAGCGTCTCCAGCGGACGGCCGTAGAGGAAGCGGATGATGGTGCGCTCGATCACGACGCCGATGGCGCCCGCGACCACGAAGGCGAGCGGCACCGCGATCAAGAGCGAATAGTCGAACAGTGCGGGATAGCGGGTGCGGATCACCTCCTGCACCACGAAGGTGGTGTAGGCCCCGAGCATCACCATCTCGCCATGCGCCATGTTGATGACGCCCATCACGCCGAAGGTGATGGCAAGGCCGATCGCGGCCAGCAGCAGCACCGAACCGAGCGACAGGCCGTACCAGGCGTTCTGCACCATCGACCACATCGCAAGATTGCTCTGGATCGAGGACACGGCACTTGCGGCTGCCTTGGCCACCAGCGGCGGCTGGTCGCCGAGCCCGGTGAGCAGCGCCAGCGCCTCCTGGTCGCCGCGCGCCTTGATCACGGCAACGGCGTCGAGCTTGTCGCTGTCGGATGCATCCGACTTGAACAGGACGATGGCGGCGCGCGCCTCGGCGAAGGCCTGCTTGATCGACTTGACGCTCTCCTTGGCGAGCGCGCTCTCCACCGTCGGCAGCAGGTTTTCCTCGTGGCTCTTGAACACCGACTGTGCCGCGGCGAGCCGCTTGGCCGGATCCGACGACAGCAGCGTCAGGCCGCCGAGCGCGGCTTCCACGGTGCGGCGCAAGCGGTTGTTGAGGCGCACGGCGGCGGCATTGTCCGGCAGCTTGTCGACGGCCGCGCCAGTGGCGGCGTCGATGATCTTGCCGTCGGTCTGCGTGATGTAAACCTTCTTGCTGTCCGGATCGGCCGACAACCGGCCGTCTTGCAGCGCGCCGATGATGCGCGGAGCCAGCGCGTTGCCCGATGAAGCAACCTCGCCGATCGCAGCCTCGGTGTCGGAGAACTCGTCATTGGCGAATTTGGCGACCGAATCCTCGAACGGGCCAGCCAGCGCCGGCACGGCAAGGCAGCTCAGCAGCAGGATCGAGAGACAAAGCGCACGAAAGCGATCAATACAAATGGCAAACACGTCGGGACCCCGGCAGGAGTGGAGGAGAAGGCGGCGATCAATGCCGCCTTCTCCGGTGTCGGAAGGTTGTGTTGTGTCGTTGTTGAGGTCAGGTGCGCCTTGTTAGGAGCCCTGGCCGCCGCACTTGTTGGTCTTGGTGTTGTAGTTGCCGCACTTCTTGCCGACCCAATCGCCGATCAGGTCCTTGGAGCCCTCGAGCTCCTTCGACCAGGCGTCGCCGGCCACCAGGCCCGGGGTCTTCCAGACCACGTCGAACTGGCCGTTGCCCTTGATCTCGCCGATGAACACCGGCTTGGTGATGTGATGGTTCGGCAGCATCTTGGCCACGCCGCCGGTCAGGTTCGGCGTCTCGATGCCCGGGAGAGCGTCGATCACCTTGTCCGGATCGGTCGACTTCGCCTTCTCGACCGCCTTCACCCACATGTTGAAGCCGATGTAGTGCGCTTCCATCGGATCGTTGGTCACGCGCTTCGGGTTCTTGGTGTAGGCCTGCCACTCCTTGATGAACTTCTCGTTCGCAGGGGTCTTGATCGACTCGAAGTAGTTCCAGGCGGCGAGATGGCCGACCAGCGGCTTGGTGTCGATGCCGGCGAGCTCTTCTTCGCCGACCGAGAACGCGACCACCGGGATGTCGGTCGCCTTGATGCCCTGGTTGCCGAGCTCCTTGTAGAACGGAACGTTGGCGTCGCCGTTGATGGTCGAGACCACCGCGGTCTTCTTGCCGGCCGAGCCGAACTTCTTGATGTCGGCGACGATCGTCTGCCAGTCGGAGTGACCGAACGGCGTGTAGTTGATCATGATGTCGTCCTGGGCGACGCCCTTCGACTTCAGATAGGCTTCCAGGATCTTGTTGGTGGTGCGCGGATAGACGTAGTCGGTGCCGGCCAGCACCCAGCGCTTCACCTTTTCTTCCTTCATCAGATAGTCGACCGCGGGGATCGCCTGCTGGTTCGGCGCCGCACCCGTGTAGAACACGTTGCGCTCGGACTCCTCGCCCTCATACTGCACCGGATAGAACAGGATGTTGTTCAGCTCCTTGAACACCGGGAGCACGGACTTGCGCGACACCGAGGTCCAGCAGCCGAACACCACAGCAACCTTGTCCTTGGTGATCAGCTCGCGGGCCTTTTCGGCGAACAGCGGCCAGTTCGATGCGGGGTCGACCACGACCGGCTCGAGCTTCTTGCCGAGCACGCCGCCCTTCTTGTTCTGCTCGTCGATCAGGAAAAGGATGGTGTCCTTCAGGGTGGTTTCGCTGATCGCCATGGTGCCCGACAGCGAGTGAAGGATACCAACCTTGATGGTGTCGTCGGCCGCTTGCGCGGGCGCGAAGGACGAGGACGCAGCCAGACCTAAAACCAGGCCGGCCGTCGCCGCGAGCGCGCGGCGGCGGGTCAACGTCGCTATTCCGTGAGTAAGCTGAGTAAGCATGAAATGTCGTCTCCCTGACGCAGGCGTGAACGCTTGCGAAACGGCCGCATGGCCGCCTGCGGTTAAGGGAATCGCAAGAACTGTGCCACGGTGCGTGGGCACCGTAAGCCGATGAACCAGCAGGATAATTTCAAGGGTTCCGGGCAAATACGGAACGCGACTGCCCAATCATTGGGCCGCTTGCTTGACCGCCGAAAGAGCAGTCAGATTAATTTATGAGCAAAATTGACGCGCTGGCTAAATTTCCGGCATCCATTTGAGACAGTTTGCGCGATGGTTCGGCGGACTTCACGCACCAATCCGCCGATTCGACCTTGAAACCGCCCAGTTCCTGGTCCATATGCTGCTGATGCCCGCGAGAGTCGCGGTGCCTTCGCGAGCTGCGTGTTCAAGCTGCCCCAAGCGGCTTCTGGCTCGCCTTTCAGCTAACCCAGCTAGACGCCCCAGACACGCGGGTGTCCCGAATGCCTTCATGCGCTTCCGGCCGATTATGGCCCGGACGATGACGGCTTTTATGGAAAGAACCACCTTTGACCTCCTTTCAGGATTTCGGCCTCGCCGATCCCATCGCCCGCGCGCTTCGAGAAGAGAATTATCTCACGCCAACCCCCATCCAGGCCCAAACCATCCCGCTGGCGCTCGCCGGCCGGGATGTCGTCGGTATCGCCCAAACCGGAACCGGCAAGACCGCGTCCTTCGCGCTGCCGATCCTGCACCGGCTGCTCGAGAACCGCATCCGCCCGCAGCCCAAGAGCTGCCGCGTGCTGGTGCTGTCGCCGACCCGCGAACTGTCCGGGCAGATCCTCGACAGCTTCAACACCTATGGCCGCCACATCCGGCTGTCCTCGGCGCTCGCCATCGGCGGCGTGCCGATGGGCCGCCAGGTCCGTGCCGTGATGCAGGGCGTCGAGGTGATGGTCGCCACCCCCGGCCGCCTGCTCGATCTCGTGCAGAGCAACGGCCTGAAGCTCAACCAGGTCGAGTTCCTGGTGCTCGACGAAGCCGACCGCATGCTCGACATGGGCTTCATCAACGATATCCGCAAAATCGTCGCCAAGCTGCCGATCCGGCGCCAGACGCTGTTCTTCTCGGCCACCATGCCCAAGGACATCGCCGAGCTCGCCGAGGCGATGCTGCGCGATCCCGCCCGCGTGGCGGTGACGCCTGTGGCCTCGACGGTCGATCGGATCGCCCAACGCGCGATCCAGGTCGATTTCGCGGCCAAGCCTGCGGTCCTCGCCCAGCTCCTGAAGCAGGAGCCGGTCAACCGCGCCCTGGTCTTCACCCGCACCAAGCATGGCGCCGACAAGGTGGTGAAGAGCCTTGCCAAGGCCGGTATCGAAGCCAATGCGATCCACGGCAACAAGTCGCAGAACCACCGCGAGCGCACGCTGGCGGCATTCCGTTCCGGCGAGATCCGCACGCTGGTGGCGACCGACATCGCCGCGCGCGGCATCGACGTCGACGGCGTCAGCCATGTCGTGAACTTCGACCTGCCCAACATCCCGGAAACCTACGTCCACCGCATCGGCCGCACTGCGCGCGCCGGCGCCGACGGGGTCGCGATCTCGCTGATCGCCGGCGCCGAGGAGATGGGCTATCTGCGCGACATCGAGCGGCTGATCCGGATTACCGTGCCGCGGGAAGACCGCCGCACGCAGGGTGGCCGCGAGGCGGCTGCACCGGCGCAGGCGACCCACCCGCATCGGGGTGGCCGCTCTGCGCCCCGCGCGCATAATGTCCGTGGGAATGAGGCTGCTCCGGGTGCAAAAGGGCCTCGCCGCCGCCGCCGTCCAGGTGGTAATAAAGGCGCGCCGCAGACGAGCCGGGGCGAGTCGCCGCGTCCGTCGCAGGCCGGCAACAGCGAAGGCATCCAGGGCGTCGCCTTCTTGCATCGCGAGAGCCGGCCGAACCCGCAACACAACCGCAACAACCGACCGAAGCACTAGCCGTCGCTCGATCTGGAGAACCATATGGCTAAGGAAGAGCTGATCCAGTTCGAAGGACTGGTGACCGAAATCCTCCCCGACGCTCGTTACCGGGTGCAACTCGATGCCGGACACGAGATCGTCGCCTACACCGCCGGCAAGATGAAGAAAAACCGCATCAAGACGCTGGCCGGCGACCGCGTCACGATCGAAATGTCGCCCTACGATCTCGAAAAGGGCCGCCTGATCTTCCGCCACAAGGACGAGCGTCCGAGCGGCGCGCCCGGCGGCCCGCCGCGGGGTGGCGCGCAGCGCGGCGGTCAGTTCCGCCGCCGATAGGCAGGGCATTGCAACCGTTGCGCGCATGACGTCCTGACATCCTGCGCAACAATTGGCCGGCGGCTGCGCCGGCCAAAAAATCGCGCACGTCAGGATTGTTTTGAGTTCTTCTATCGAATAATATCCTACCCATCGATTTTCGGCCGGACGACATTAGCCAATACCGGTACAGCCGGTTCAGACGCTGACGACCCTTCCAAAAATTCGATCTCACCACCCCGCCGACCAGCGGGTCTTGAACTTGTATATCTGAGAAGGGACTACCCACGTGAGCATGGGAACCGTGAAGTGGTTTAACGCGACCAAGGGCTACGGCTTCATCCAGCCGGATGAAGGCGGGAACGACGTGTTCGTGCACATCAGTGCAGTCGAGCGCGCCGGCCTTGGCACTCTGCGTGAAGGCCAGAAGATCTCTTACGAGATCGTGGCTGACCGCCGTTCCGGCAAATCCTCGGCCGACAATCTGCGCGCCGCTGGATAAGCCGATTTCCCGGCAGCGCGAAGCTCCGGGAAATTGCCGTCAAAGCATCAAGGGCCGTACCTTCGGGTGCGGCCCTTTTTGTTTGGATCGCGAAGCAGCTTCGCATCGTCGGAGAATGCGAGAGAGCGATGGCGCGCGACGCGTTGCGTTTGAATACGACCTCCGCAAACGCTTTCCAGACCAAGGTCTAGAGCCTTTCCCGTTCCGATGGAATCGGAACGGGGCTCTATGTTCTTGTGTTGACGCGTTTTCTTCACGCGAACCGGTATCCACTTCGCTCGAAAACGCTCTAGTAAGTCGTGCAGCCGGTCATCGTGGCGGAAGAGCTCGGGGCATAGTTCACGCAAGCCGAC
Organism: Bradyrhizobium sp. UBA2491; assembly: GCF_002341725.1. NCBI lineage: Bacteria > Pseudomonadati > Pseudomonadota > Alphaproteobacteria > Hyphomicrobiales > Nitrobacteraceae > Bradyrhizobium > Bradyrhizobium sp. UBA2491. Next base: position 27,768 of record NZ_DDOP01000069.1, on the reverse strand, counting down.
TGCCGGGGCCTTGTGTAGGCGACGTCGCTGAGATTGATGCCGCTCTTGGCCATCACATAGCCGATCGTCGGAACGTATTTGTAGCTGATCTCGCTGAAGATCAGATAGCTGCCAGGCACCAGCAGTGCCGTCGGAACGATGTTGGTTACGATATCGCCTTGCGTACGGCTCGACGTCGTGAGGGTGGCCGTCGAGGCGCCGGAGTTGATGACCCCCGACTTGCTCCATTGTATCCGCGCGACACCTTTCGGATCGACATAGATTTCCGACAACGTCCCCTTGGTCGGCGTCGGATCGTAGGGCGTCATGATGCCGACGCTGGCGCTGAAGAAGTTTTGCAGGTCGGTGTCGGCCACCTGGGTGGCCTGCGAGGTCAGGTCCGACAACGCGCGCGCCATCAGCGTGACCTTGCGGTCGACCGCGACGCCGGACGAGAACTCGACGGTGCCGAAGAACAACACCAGCATCAACGGCAGGACGAAAGCGAACTCAACGGCGGCGAGACCGCGGCAATCATGCCTGAGTGCCGCAACGGAGCGCAGCAGGCGCGCGGGCAAGGTTTTCAGGACATTGCTCATGAGCATGTCGCCCCGGCGGTTCCTGATGGCTCGTTCTTGAATGTCGCGGTCGCCGTCAGGAGCCGCGTGCCGTTGGCGAGGTTGGCGACGTTGAAGCCCAGCTTGGTGACGAACAACGGCCACTGATAGAACAGCCGGACCACCACGACGTCGCCGTCCTTGCCGGGGCACCATTTCATGGTTGGAATGAACGCCTTGTTGGAATCGATCGGGGCGGTGATGTTGACGTTGCTGAACGAAGAATAGCTGCGCACGTCGACATAGACGCCATTGGCGCAGTCGAACAGCGCGTTGACCTGGCCGCAGACGTAGTTCTTGAATTGTTGCTGGGTGTAGCTCTGGCCCTGGGCCTGACCGGTCATGATGAAGCGGGACGAATCCTGCGTCACCGTCTCGAGCACCTGGCTTGCGAAGAAGATCATGGCCACTTCGATGATCGCGAACAGCAGCCCGAAAAACAGCGGCGCGACCATCGCGAATTCGACCGCGGTGGCACCGCGGCGGTTTCGACGAAAGCGATGGAGGAGGCTCGCGAAGGAACCAGCGGGCAGCGGCATTAACGACCCCAGATCAACATGGCAGCAACAACTACCCTAGGACTCGTTGTCGAAGTGTTTCTGGAGATCGAGACAGAGCGACCCGATCCGTCAGGGCTTTCTTAACCATGTCGGGTGAACCGCGCGTGGCTGCGGGCCCGGCGCACGCGGCGCTGGGCCGAGCAAACGCTAGTTCTGCGGTTTGGCGCCCGCTCCGGAGCCGGAGGCCTGGCTGTTGAGCGAACCGGCCTGGTCCATGGTCGCCTTGAAGTAGGTCTCGCCGTCACCCAGGGTGATTCGGCGCTGACAGACCGGCATGCAGCTATAGGTTTCGCGATCGATGCCGCGATAGACGGTAACGAGCTGGTCGCTCGGACCTTCGACCTGGATCTGGCGATCCACCAGCACCTGACCGGTGCGGTCGAGCGCGATGAAGTTGGTGGCGCCATAGCCCTTGCCGGTGACGACGACGACCCCGCCGTTCTGCAGCGTGACGTCGGCGATCAGCGGATTGCCGACCACGATGGTCGCGATCCCTCCGGGCAGCTTGACCAGCTTGGCCTGATCGACATTGACGGCAATCCGGTCGGGATCCGGCGCAGCCGATGCGAGCGCGGGCCACAGCACGGCTGCGGCCAGCGAGATGAATCCGATGCGCGTGACGGCGCGAAGACGCTGGGACTGAAACGACATACTCTACCCCGGGACGTTAACAGGCCGGCAAAGGCGATACGCAGCGGACCGGCGCCCGACGCTGCCGAATCTGACGCCAATTCATTTAAGAAGAGCAAAAATCGACCGCCGAATTGCACGGATGTCGCGGACTTCCGGAGATGCCGCCGCCTCTCGCGCCGGAACGCCTACCCGGCGGGACGCGCCGCGGCCGGCTCGCCGGAGCCGCGTACGTGGACCACCACGCGATCGTCGGCGTAGAGGCGTCGCCATCCATCGATATGATCGAGGAATTTCGAGGCGGGGGTCGTCGGGTCGAGCATCACGGCATCGATGTCGTAGCGCTTGAGCAGGTCGAGGAAGCCGTCGACGTCCTTGAGTTGGAGCGCACGGTAATAGGCCATCTCGAATGTCTCGCCGTAGAGCTCGGCGCGCCCGTCGACGAACACCGGCACCTGACGCCAGATCAGATAGCCGCCGAACTGCAGATCGTTGAGCACGCGCTGCGCGTCGTGCGCCTTCAGCGCATCAACCGCGGCAGCGGGCGAATGGATCGGCGGCGGCGCGAGGTCCTGACGCGCCGCGATGAACCAGGTCGCAGCGCAGAGTCCGGCGCCGAGCAGCGCGGCCGGCACGGCCTTCAGTCGGCCGAAATTGGCGGCACGCAGGCCGAATTGGGTGGCCACCGGCGTGAGCACGGCCAGCGGCAGCAGGAGAGCGAACAGCTCGAGATTCCTGACATGGGACAGCGCCATGTGCAGCAGGCCCAGCACCAAAGCGATCCGCGGCAGCGGCAGCTTGACCCCGCAATAGAGCGCCGCGCCGATCAAGCCGAGGATGGAGAGCTCGAACGCGTCGATGTGACTGAAATTCGCCGGCATCCATTCCGCAATCAGATGCAACAGCTCCCCGAGGCTGAGGATCTTCAGTGACGCAAGGATCGAACCCCATCCATATGGCGTCACGCAGCAAGCCGCCAGCGCGCCGATCCCGAACGCCGCCCAGCGCAGTGCCAGCGACAATCTCTGCGCCGGCAAGGCATTCCACATCGCATCGAGGGCGAACGCGCCCACCAGCACCAGGCCGAACAGAAACCCGCCATGCAAATTGGCCCACAGCGCGATCAGCGGCAGCAGCCAGAACGAGGGCGCCTCGCGCCGCTCGCTGGCGACCATCAGGCCGTTGGCCCAGACCATCATGATGGGCAGCACCAGTACATGCGGACGAGCCAGCAGGTGCCCGCATGTCAGCACCAGCGCCGCGAGAGCGATCAGGCTGGCTTGGATCGCCGGCAGCACCCGGCAGAGGATGGCGGTGAGCAGCGCAAAGGTGGCGGCGCTGCAGGCCGCCGCCAGCGCCGCCGGCCCGGTCCACCCGGCAAGGTCATAGGCCTTGGCGAACAGGACCTGCGCCAACCAGGATGACGACACCCACGGCGCACCCGCCTTGGTGAAGGAATAGATATCGACCGACGGCAGCGCGCGGTGGTCGAGGATCCAGCGGCCGACGGCAATCTGCCAGTATGTGTCGGAGTCCGCGAGCAGCCTGGAGCCTACGGCGAGCAGCAGCGCATAGACGCCGCACGCCATCCAGAACCAGGCCGGCACCTCGGCGATCGCCGAGGCCTTGGCCTGCGGAATGGTTGCGGTCTCGGCACTCATGCGGACACTGGCCGGTCTACGACGTCACTGACGGAACGGGTAGGCCAGCTGTCCGCCGATCTCGGCCGGCACGCCCTGTTCGGCGTCGACGCCGTAATCCTCGGGAAGCTTGCCTTCGGGCATGCGGAATGTCCCGAACAGGATATCCCAGAGCGGAAACGTACCCGCGAAATTGGTGTCGCCGCCTTCCTCGAGCGCGGTGTGGTGCCAGCGATGAAACACCGGCGTAGCGATCACATATCTGAACGGCCCAAGCGTCCAGTTCAGATTGGCGTGCACGAATGCCGAGTGGAATGTGGTGAACGGACCAACCCACAGCATGATGTTCGGCGAGATGCCGGCCATCAGCAGGATCACGTCGACCGAGATCGTGCCGATCAAGAGATTGACGGGGTGGAAGCGCGCCGCCGAGATCCATTCGAGGTCCTCGGAGGAATGATGGATGGCGTGGTACTTCCAGAACCCGCCGCCGTGAAACATCCGGTGCAGCCAGTACAGCATGAAGTCGGAAGCGACCAGGAAGATGATCGATTGCAGCCAGAGCGGCAGTTGCGACAGCGGGCCATGGCCATTCTCGTAGAACGAGATCAACTCGTCGGCACTGTGCACGTTGAACACCGCGGCAGCGCCGATCACCAGGAGCCCGATGCGCAGCACGCGGGCGAACACCGGCACGAAGAACCAGTAGCAGATGTCGGTGACGAGCTCGCGCTTCTGCCACCACGGCTTGCCCGGATTGCAGGCCCAGAAGTGGGCCAGCACGGTGAAGAACAGTGCCAATCCGATCGTGATCGGCACCACCCTCATCATCGTCTGGCCGAGCATCTCGATGACTTCGATCGGAAGGGTGGACATGGCAGCCTCACTTGACGGAAGCCCCATGCGTATAGATATGCGCTTAAGGAGCCGTGAACAGCTGCACCACTGCCGGCGAAGCAACATTGTGCAATTTTTAGCAGACGGTTTAATTCCAAATTTACTGTGCGCAACAACTGCGGGTTCCCGCAGAGTTTATGCGATCAAATTAACTGCACCGAAATCGTCCAACCGTACGGTGCCGCAATGGTCACGGTGCTGAGAACGCCGGCGAGACCAAATCAAGTTCGACCAGCCACGTGTACACAGGAGTCATTTTATGAAGAACCTCGTTTCGCGCTTCGTGAAGGATGAATCGGGCGCGACCGCCATCGAGTACGGCCTGATTGCGACCGGCATCGCCATCGCGATCATCGCCGCAGTCAACGGCGTCGGCACGAAGCTCTCGGGTACCTTCAACTCGATCTCGAGCTCGCTGAAGTAAGCCGGATCCGGTGGATTCGCATCAAAGGTCCCGGCATCCCCGGGACCTTTGCTATTTCCGGGGGCCGTTGCCGGCCTCCGTCGAAAGCGCCGGCGATTTTTTCCCGATTGTTCATCATTGGCCGCTAGCGTCGGGTCGCGACCGCAGCTCCAGCTTGACGGCATGAACCCATGATCCTCGACATCGCGCGCTTGATGCTGTTTCCGGCCCTGATGGCCTTTGCCGCGGCGAGCGACCTGTTGACCATGACGATCCCGAACCGGATCTCGCTGGCGCTGGTGGGTGGCTTCTTCGTCCTGGCACCGCTGACCGGGATGGATGTCCATGACATGCTCACCCATGCCGGCGCAGGGGCGCTGGTTCTCGTGGTGGCGTTCGGCATGTTCGCGATGGGCTGGGTCGGCGGCGGAGACGCCAAGGTCGCTGCTGCCGCCAGCCTCTGGTTCGGGTTCGAGCATCTGCTCCCTTATCTGGTCTTTGCGTCGTTGTTCGGCGGTGCGCTGACCGTGCTGCTGTTGCAGCTCCGGCAATGGCCGCTGCCCTACCCGCTCTCGTCCCAGGCCTGGCTCAGCCGGCTGCACGACAAGCAGACCGGAATTCCCTACGGCATCGCGCTCGCCCTCGGCGCCCTGCTGATCTATCCGGAGACGGACTGGATCAAGACGATCGATCTCGCGCACTTCGCGTTGCGTTGAAAATGCAACGGTAACCCGCCGTTAAGGCGATTTAGATACGCCTCATTAACCATGCTTTGACGAATAGCTGGTCAACTCCCATCACGGCGGCGGCAGCGTCGCGGCGTCATGTGGAAAGTGAAGCGTAATGGATAAGGCCCGCATTCTGGTCCTGGCTATCGCAGGCAGCGCTGGCCTTGCAGCGCTCTATCTTGCGAGCGGAGGCGAAGACAAGCCGGCGGCTCCTCCCCCCGTCGCGCAGCTGCCCACCGTCGACATCCTGGTCGCACGCACCGATATCGGCCTCGGCCAGGCGGTGAAGCCCGACGATCTGCAATGGCAGACCTGGCCGGCCGCAACCGCCAGCGCGAGCTTCATGCGCAAGGACAGCAACGCCGACGCCATCAAGGACGTCACCGGTTCGATCGCGCGCGCCCCGTTCATCCAGGGCGAGCCGATTCGCGAGCAGAAGCTCGTCAAGGCCGATGGCAGCGGCTTCATGGCCGCGATCCTGCCGACCGGCATGCGGGCGGTATCGACCGAAATCTCGCCGGAGACGGGCGCCGGCGGCTTCATCCTGCCGAATGACCGGGTCGACGTGCTGCTGTCCAAGCGCGACAAGAGTCCCGATCGCAACGGCGCGGACATCGTCAATTCCGAGGTCATCCTGACCAACATCCGCGTGCTCGCGATCGATCAGGCGCCGAAGGAGAAGGACGGCACCAACGCGTTGATCGGCAAGACCGTGACGCTGGAGCTGAAGCCGGAGCAGACCGAAACGCTGGCGCGCGCGCGCCAGAGCGGCGTCCTGTCGCTCGCGCTGCGCAGCATTGCCGACAACAACGCGACCGACGTCAAGACCGACGAGAACCGCCAGAAGCGCGGCGAGACGATCAACGTCATCCGCTTTGGCGTTGCCAACCAGGCGACGACCCAGAAGTGACCATGAGGACAGATGTGATGAAGGGCGGGGCAACTCAACGGACGATGCGGGCCTTCATGGTCCGCGCATTGTCGTTCTCGGCCGTCGCGGCGCTCACGCTCAACCCGGCGCTGGCACCGGTGATGGCGAGCGACTACCGCGCCGCGCCTGCCCCCGCCACATCGGCTGATGGCGGCCAGATGAATGCCCGCTTCCTCGCACTCGGCGTCGGCAAGTCGATCGTGATCGACCTGCCCAGGGACATCAAGGATGTGCTGGTTGCCGATCCCAAGATCGCCAACGCGGTGGTCCGCTCGGCGCAGCGCGCCTACATCATCGGCGCCACGGTGGGCCAGACCAACATCGTGTTCTTCGATGCGGCCGGCCAGCAGATCGCGGCTTACGACATCGCCGTCAAGCGCGACCTCAACGGCGTGCGGGCGGCGCTGCGGGCGGCATTGCCGAACGCCGATATCCAGATCGAGGGCGTGGCCGACGGCGTGCTCCTCACCGGCAGCGCGGCGAGCCCGATCGAGGCACAGCAGGCCGGCGAGATCGCGGGCCGGCTGGTCGGCAGCGCCGACAAGGTCGTGAACTCCATCGCGGTTCGCGGCCGCGACCAGGTGATGCTGAAAGTCACCGTCGCCGAAGTCTCGCGCAGCCTGATCAAGCAGCTCGGCATCGACCTCACGGCAAACCTCAACTACGGCACGGCGGTGGTGAAGTTCGCCAACGCCAACCCGTTCACGGCGAACAACGCGCCGCTGGTCCCGACTAACGCCCTTACCACCTCGTTCGGCTCGGCGCCGTCGGTGTCGGCGACGATCCGCGCGATGGAAAGCGCCGGCGTGGTGCGGACGCTCGCCGAACCGAACCTGACCGCGATCTCGGGCGAATCGGCCACCTTCATCTCCGGCGGCGAGTTTCCGATTCCGACCGGCGTGACCTGTCAGACCACGACGGGCGGCGCGATCGGGCAGTGCGTCCAGACGGTCAGCTTCAAGAAGTTCGGCATTTCGCTCAACTTCACGCCGGTGGTGCTGACCGAAGGACGGATCAGCCTGCGCGTCATGACGGAAGTGTCGGAAGTCTCGACCGAGAACTCGCTGACGGGCGGCGCGGGTGGCACGACGATCCCCTCGATCAAGACCCGCCGCGCCGAGACCACGCTGGAGATCCCCTCGGGCGGCTCGATGGCCATGGCCGGCCTGATCCAGGACCAGACCAAGCAGGCGATCAATGGCCTTCCCGGCCTTGGGTCGCTGCCGGTGCTCGGCACGCTGTTCCGCAGCCGCGACTTCGTCAACAACCAGACCGAGATGATGGTGCTGGTGACGCCCTATGTCGTTCGCGCGGTGGCGCAGAAGGACCTCTCGCGTCCGGATGACGGCTTCGCCAACGCGTCCGATCCGCAGGCCGATCTGCTGGGCAGCATCAATCGCGTCTATGGCGTGCCCGGCCGCACCGAGCCGGCGCGGAATTACCGCGGCACCTACGGCTTCATTACCGACTGAGGCGGACGATGACACAGACCACATCCAGGACCCCCGCCGATTACAAGCGCAGCATCGCCCTCGCCGCAGCGCTGATCGGTCTTGCCATGACGCTTGGTGCATGCCAGCACGACGCCGACAACAGCTTCGCGATGGTGAACGCGCCGGCCGATTATCGCCAGCGTCATCCGATCGCGATCACCGAGGCCGACCGCTCGATCGTGGTCTTCGTCGGCCGCAGCCGCGGCGGCCTGACCGCCGAGCAGCGCGCCGAGGTGATGGGGATGGCGCAAGATTGGATGCGCGAGGGCACCGGCGCCGTCACCGTCGACGTTCCCTACGACACGCCGAACGCACGGGCCGCCCAGGAATCCCTGCGCGAGATCCAGGCCACCTTCACCGCCGCCGGCGTGCCGCCGCGCGGCATCCTGGTGCGCAAGGTTCATCCCGAGGACCCGCGCCAGTTGCCGGCGATCCGGGTCAACTATCCGAAGATCACGGCCACCGCCGGACCGTGCGGCATCTGGCCGGAGGATCTCGGCCCGTCGATCCACAACGGGTCCTACATCGAAAACAAGCAGTACTATAATTTCGGTTGCGCCAACCAGCGTAACCTCGCCGCCATGGTCGCGGACCCGACTGACCTCGTGCAGCCGCGCGCGGAGACACCTGCCTACACGTCGCGTCGCAATATCGCCTTCGACAAATATCGCAAGGGCACCCCCACCGCCACGACGTATCCCGAATCCGACAAGGCCAAGCTAAGCGACACAGGAAAATGATCACCTACGCGCAGCAAAATTCCGAGGAGCAGACGGACGCCACGTCGCAGGCCGTGGACGACCATATCGCTCCGGCGCCACGGGTTTCGGTCCAGGCGTTCTGCGAAACGGTCGAGACCGCTGCCGCCGTACAGTCGGCGGGCGAAGATCGCCGCCTGGCCAAGGCTCACCTCAAGATCCAGATGGGCGGCATGACCGCCGCGATCGAGGCCTATCGTTCGGCACCGACGCCCAACGTCATCATCCTCGAAACCGAGGGCCGCGGCGATATCCTGGCCGGCCTCGACCAGCTCGCCACCGTTTGCGATGCCGGCACCCGCGTGGTCGTGATTGGCCGGATCAACGACGTCACGCTGTACCGCGAGCTGGTGCGCCGCGGCGTCAGCGACTACGTGATCGCGCCGGCCCATGCGATCGACGTGGTGCGCGCGGTCTGCAACCTGTTCTCGGCGCCGGAAGCCAAGGCGGTCGGCCGCGTCGTCGCCGTCGTCGGCGCGAAGGGCGGCGTCGGCGCCTCGACGATCGCCCACAATGTCGCCTGGGCGATCGCGCGCGACCTGGCGCTCGATTCCGTCGTCGCCGATCTCGACCTTGCATTCGGCACGGCCGGCCTCAACTACAACCAGGATCCGGCGCAAGGCATCGCCGACGCCGTGTTCTCCCCGGACCGCGTCGACACCGCCTTCGTCGACCGCCTGCTGTCGAAATGCACCGACCATCTGAGCCTGCTGGCGGCGCCGGCCACGCTGGACAAGGTCTACGATTTCGGCGCGGAAGCCTTCGATGCGATCTTCGATACGCTGCGCACCACGATGCCCTGCATCGTGCTCGACGTGCCGCACCAATGGTCCGGCTGGACCAAGCGCGCGTTGATCGCAGCCGACGACATCCTGATCGTGGCGGCGCCCGACCTTGCCAATCTGCGCAATGCCAAGAACATGTTCGACCTGTTGAAGGCGTCGCGGCCGAACGACCGTGCGCCGCTCTACTGCCTGAACCAGGTCGGCGTGCCGAAGCGCCCGGAGATCGCGGCGGGCGAATTCGCCAAGGCGATCGAGAGCCAGCCGATCGCCGCCATCCCGTTCGATCCGCAGATCTTCGGTTCGGCCGCCAACAACGGCCAGATGATCGCCGAAATCTCCGCCAATCACCGCGCGGTCGAGATGTTCCTGCAAATGGCGCAGCGGCTGACAGGCCGCGGCGAGACCAAGAAGCCGAGGGGGTCCTTCCTGTCGCCCCTGCTCGAAAAGCTGCGGTCCAAATAGTGGTCCGCATGGAGTCAAGACGTCGTGTTTGGTAAGCGTAGCGGAAACGATGGGGACGTGCGGGCACCCAAGCCCGCGTTTCAGACGCCGGAGCCTGCCGGCCCGTCGGCGATGGCGCGCGAGTCCGTCGCCCCGGCGATCTCCTCACCGCCGCTGGCACCGAGCAAGCCGCCGCCTGCTCCCGCCATGGAAGCCCGCCGCTCGGACAACTACTACCAGGTCAAGGCGACGATCTTCGGCGCCCTGATCGAGGCGATCGACCTTGCCCAGCTCGCCAAGCTGGACAGCGAGTCGGCGCGCGAGGAAATCCGGGACATCGTCAACGAGATCATCGCGATCAAGAACATCGTGATGTCGATCGCCGAGCAGGAGGAGCTGCTCGACGATATCTGCAACGACGTGCTCGGTTACGGCCCGCTGGAGCCGCTGCTGTCGCGCGACGACATCGCCGATATCATGGTCAATGGCGCGGGCACGGTGTTCATCGAAGTCGCCGGCAAGATCCAGCGCACCGGCATCCGCTTTCGCGACAACCAGCAGCTTCTCAACATCTGCCAGCGCATCGTCAGCCAGGTCGGCCGGCGTGTCGACGAATCCTCGCCGATCTGCGACGCCCGCCTCGCCGACGGCTCCCGCGTCAACGCCATCGTGCCGCCGCTGGCGATCGACGGGCCCGCGCTCACCATCCGCAAATTCAAGAAGGACAAGCTGACGCTGGAGCAGCTCGTCAAGTTCGGCGCGATCACGCCGGAAGGCGCGACCATCTTGCAGATCATCGGCCGTGTCCGCTGCAACGTGATCATCTCCGGCGGTACCGGCTCGGGCAAGACCACGCTACTGAACTGCCTGACCAACTATATCGAGCACGACGAACGCATCATCACCTGCGAAGACGCCGCGGAACTTCAGCTGCAGCAGCCGCACGTGGTGCGGCTGGAAACCCGGCCACCGAACATCGAAGGCGAAGGCCAGGTCACGATGCGCGAACTGGTGCGCAACTGCCTGCGCATGCGTCCCGAGCGCATCATCGTCGGCGAAGTCCGCGGACCCGAAGCGTTCGACCTGTTGCAGGCGATGAACACCGGCCACGACGGCTCGATGGGCACGCTGCACGCCAACAATCCGCGCGAAGCGCTGTCGCGCTGCGAATCCATGATCACGATGGGCGGCTTTTCGCTTCCCTCACGCACGATTCGCGAGATGATCTGCGCCTCGGTCGACATCATCGTGCAGGCCGCGCGCCTGCGCGACGGTTCGCGCCGCATCACCCACATCACCGAGGTGATGGGCATGGAAGGCGACACCATCATCACCCAGGACATCTTCCTGTACGACGTTGTCGGGGAAGACGCCAACGGCAAGATCATCGGCAAGCATCGTTCCACCGGCATCGGCCGGCCGCGGTTCTGGGAGCGCGCGCGCTACTACAATGAAGAGAAGCGGCTTGCGGCGGCGCTCGACGCCTCCGACTCGCCCGCGCCGGCCTAGGGGTACGCAGGATGCAGACGCAAACCCTCGCCCTCGCCTTCCTCGCCGCCACGACCGTGGGCGGCATCGCCTGGGTCTTCCTGTATCCCTACCTCTCGGGGGAGAAGAAGGCCGAGTCCCGCCGCGCATCGGTGGCGCGCTCGGAGCCTACCACGATACGCACGGCCGACCGCACCCAACGTACGCGACGCGAGCAGGTCGAGGGATCGTTGAAGGAGCTCGAGGCGCGGCGGCAGAAGGACCGGAAAGTCCCACTTGGCTTGCGCATCTCGCAGGCCGGCCTGGAGTGGTCCGAGCAGAAATTCTGGATGATCTCCGGTGCCCTCGGCCTGTTCGGGTTCGTCGCCGCGTTCCTGGCTGGCGGCGGCCTGTTCGGCGCGGCTGGCATCGGCTTTGCCATGGGCCTCGGCGTGCCGCGCTGGCTGCTCGGCTTCCTGAAGAAGCGGCGGGAAAAGGCCTTTCTGAAAGCGCTGCCCGACGCCGTCGACGTCATCGTAAGCGGCATCAAGGCCGGCCTGCCGCTGTTCGAATCGCTCAAGGCCGTCGTCAACGACGCGCCGGAACCGCTGCGCAGCGAATTCCTTGCGATCATCGAGACCCAGGCGATCGGCATGCCGCTCGGCGAGGCCTGTACCCGGCTTTACGAGCGCATGCCGCTGCCGGAGGCGAATTTCTTCGGCATCGTGATCGCGATCCAGCAGAAGTCCGGCGGCAACCTGTCGGAGGCGCTCGGCAATTTGTCGCGCGTGCTGCGCGACCGCAAGAAGATGGCCGAGAAGATCCAGGCGATGTCGATGGAAGCGAAGGCTTCCGCCGCCATCATCGGCTCGCTGCCGCCGATCGTGATGATCCTGGTGTTCCTGACGACGCCGGACTACATCGCCCTGCTGTGGACCAACTCGATGGGGCAACTCATGCTGGTCGCCTGCGCCGTCTGGATGTCGATCGGCGTCTTTGTGATGAAGCAGATGATCAACTTCGATTTCTGACGGTGCAGCATGATTGATGTTCTGATCGCCAAGCTCCACGACGTCAGGTTCATGACCATGCTGCTTGCCTTCATCGCGGCAAGCGCGACGGTCTACACGCTGGTGATGCCGCTGCTCGCCGGCGGCGATCTCAACAAGCGCATGAAGGCGGTCGCCAGCGAGCGCGAGCGTCTGCGGCAGCGCGAGCGCGAACGTCTGTCCAAGACCGAGAAGGTGGCGCTGCGGCAGACGCCAAAGCAGGTCGTCTCCAGGGTGGTCGACGATCTCAACCTCACGAAATGGGTGGCCCAGGAGGCCGCGCTCGAGAAGCTCGTGATGGCGGGTTATCGCGGCCACGCCCCCTATGTGACCTTCCTGTTCGCCCGTGCGGTGACGCCGATCGTGATGCTGCTCGGCGCGATCATCTATACGTTCTTCATCGCGGGCGCGGCCTGGTCGCTCACGCTCAAGATCGGCATTTGCGTCGGCGCGGCATATGCCGGCCTCCAGGCGCCGATGCTGTTCCTGAAGAATGCGATCTCCAAGCGCCAGCTCCAGATCAAGCGCGCCTTCCCCGACTCCCTCGACCTGCTGCTGATCTGCATCGAGTCGGGCATGTCGGTCGAGGTCGCCTTCCGCAAGGTCGCCAACGAGATCGCCGGGCAATCGATCGCGCTGTCGGAGGAATTCGCGCTGACGACCGCCGAACTGTCCTATCTACAGGACCGCAAATCGGCCTACGAGAACCTGGCGCGCCGCACCGGGCTCGAAGGCGTGAAGTCGGTGTGCATGGCCTTGCAGCAATCCGAACGCTACGGCACGCCGCTCGGGCAGAGCCTGCGGGTGATGGCGCAGGAAAACCGCGACATGCGCATGAACGAGGCCGAGAAGAAGGCCGCGGCACTGCCGCCGAAGCTGACCGTGCCGATGATCCTGTTCTTCCTGCCCTGCCTGTTCATCGTCATCCTCGGGCCGTCCTACATCAAGATCGCCACGATGCATTGAGACGCGCCACTAGAGCGTTTTCGAGCGAAGTGGATACCGGTTCGCGTGAAGAAAACGCGTCAAGACAAGAACCTAGATCCCCGTTTCGATTCCATCGGAACGGGACTCTAGGCTCGCGAAAACGCCCGGCAATGCCGGGCGTTTCTTTTGGGTGCGTGAAACTGGAAGCGCGGCGGAGCCGGGAGCTCAATCGTCCTTGGCGACGACCGGCGCGCCGGGAGCAGCGCGCGACGCGGTGCGTGGTCCGTCCTTGCGGTTCAGCATGTCGCGCAGATAGGCGACATTGGCGGCGGCCTCATCCGCCGGCAGGTCGGCCTTGACGATGGTTTCGGCCTCCGCGAAGCGGCCTTGCAGGCCGACGACGAGTGCGAGGTTCTGCCGGATCCGGCTGTCGGCGCGGGCACTGGCATAGGCCTTGCGCAGCGTCTCCTCGGCTTTCGGCAATTCCTTGGTGAGCATGTAGGACAGGCCGAGATTGGACAGCACCGACGGCTCGTCCGGGGCCAGCCGCAGCGCGCTGGCGTAATAACGCCGCGCCTCCTCATGCCGGTTCATCTTGTCGAGCGTGGTGCCCTGCACCGAAAGGATGCGCCAGTCCGGATTGTCAGGGCTGTGCGCGCGGCCGAGCACGTCGAACGCGGCCTGCGAATTGCCGTTGTCGGCCAGCGCGCGGCCATAGGCGGCGAGCAGTGTCTTGTTGCCCGGGTTGGTGATGGTGGCCTGCTCCAGCATGGCGCAGGCCTGGGCGCGCTGCCCGCTCGCGCGCAAGGCCTGGCCGTAGGCGATCGCCGCGTCGACGTCCTTTGGATTCTTGCGATAGCGCTCGCCATAGACCTCGGCGGCACGGCGCGGATCATCGGGCGTGGGATCGGAGCGGGACGCGATCGATCCGGTCACGTCGGACATGGTCTGGCATCCGCCCAGCCCTGCGGCCAGAACTGCCACGAAGGCTGCGGAAGCGAGATGCCGGGTCAAATAGGACTGTCGACGCATGGCACTGTGACTCACGAAATCGGGCGAATGGTTCCAACCGAGCGTGCCAGCAATAGACTGTTAACCCTAACGTCTGGTTAACTGGGCCAGCTCGCAGCCGCCGCGTCCGGTTCCGGCCCCGCACGCGCACGAGCCGCGGGCGCGCTACCATCGACCGCGACAGGCGTGTTAGTCACCAACAACCACGCCAGAACAGCCGAGAGCCGCATGCCATCCGTGTTCGAGACCGCCGCGACGACCGCCGCAACGCCGATCACCTTCGTCACCAAGGCGACCTGGGACGAGATCCGGGGCGCACTGCCGGGGCCGGCACGGCAGTTCGCCGAGGCCAATGGCTTCGAGGCCAAGCCCGGCAAGTCCCTCGCCCTGCCGGCGGCCGATGGCGGCATCGCGCAGGTGCTGTTCGGCCTCGAGGACGCCGACCACAAGGCGCGCGATCCGTTCCGGCCCGGGGCGCTGCCCGGCCTGCTGCCGCCGGGCGTGTACCGTTTTGCCAATGCGCCGCATGACGCAAGGCTCGCCGCGCTCGCCTTCGCGCTCGGCTGCTATCGCTTTGGCCGCTATCGCAAGAACAAGGCACCTGAGACTCGCCTGGTGCCGCCCGATGGCGTCGACGCCGCCGAAATCACCCGGATGGCCGAGGCGGCCGCGCTCGCCCGTGATCTGATCAACACGCCGTCCAACGACATGGGTCCGGCCGAACTCGCGGAGGTCGCGCGCGATCTCGCAACTCGGTTCGGCGCCGCCTTCAATTGCGTCAGCGGCGACGAGCTCGCGGAAGATTTCCCGCTGATCCACGCCGTCGGCATGGCCTCGACACGGGCGCCGCGTTTGATCGATCTGAGCTGGGGCGATCCGGCACATCCGAAGGTGACGCTGGTCGGCAAGGGGGTCTGCTTCGACACCGGCGGGCTCGACCTCAAGCCGTCGAGCGGCATGCTGATCATGAAAAAGGACATGGGCGGCGCCGCCAATGTGCTGGCGCTGGCGCAGATGATGATGGACGCGAAGCTGAAGGTGCGGCTGCGCGTGCTGATCCCCGCGGTCGAGAACGCGGTTGCCGGCAACGCGTTCCGGCCGCTCGACATCTTCAAATCGCGCAAGGGTGTCACCGTCGAGATCGGCAACACCGACGCCGAGGGGCGGCTGGTGCTGGCCGACGCGCTGGCGCTGGCCGACGAGGAGAAGCCCGATCTGCTGGTCGATCTGGGCACGTTGACCGGCGCGGCACGGGTGGCGCTGGGCCCGGACCTGCCGCCGTTCTACACCAATGACGACGCGCTCGCCGACGACGTCGCCGCGCATGCAAGGCGCGAGAACGATCCGTTGTGGCGGATGCCGCTGTGGCCCGCCTATGATTCCTGGCTGGACTCCAAGACCGCCGACATCACCAACGCGCCGTCGGGCGGTTTTGCGGGCTCGATCACCTGCGCGCTGTTCCTCCAGCGCTTTGTCGAGCACGCGCGGAGCTGGCTGCATGTCGACATCTATGGCTGGACGCCGTCGGCGAAGCCCGGCCGGCCCGAAGGCGGCGAGTGCCAGGCCGCGCGCGCAATCTACAAATTGCTGAGCCAGCGCTATGCATGATCCCAGGTTGACCCCGGTCCGCGACGACATCGCGGCAAAGTATCTCGAGGGCAAGGTCAAAGCCGCACGCTTCGTCGAGGGCAAGGTATTCGAGGTCAGCGACGCCATCGCCCCGCTGCGCCGCGCGCCGGCGGCCGACGCCGAACAGATGACGCAAGCCCTGCGCGGCGAGCGTGTCACGGTGTACGATCGCAACGGGGAAGGCTGGGCCTGGGGCCAGCTCGCCGATGACGGCTATGTCGGATGGATTCCCGAGGCCGCGCTGACGGCGCCAGGCGCCGCGCCGACCCACAAGGTGACCGCGCTGCGAACACTGGCGTTTCCGGGCGCCTCGATCAAGTTGCCGCCGGTCGAGGCACTGCCGATGGGGACGAAGCTCGCCATCCTCCGCGAGGACGGTGCGTTCGCGGTCACCCGCGAAGGCTGGCATTTGCCGCGCCAGCATCTCGCGCCGCTCGATGCGATGGCGCCGGATTTCGTCGGCGTCGCCGAGCAATTCGTCGGCACACCGTATCTGTGGGGCGGCAAGTCCAGTCTCGGGATCGATTGCTCCGGTCTGGTGCAGATCGCGCTGACCGCCTCAGGCACCGGCTGCCCGCGCGACAGCGACATGCAGCAGGACGGGCTCGGCCGCGAATTGACGACCGCAGAATCCAGGCATTTGCAGCGCGGCGACCTGATCTTCTGGAAGGGCCACGTCGCCATTATGCGCGACGCGACGACGATCGTGCACGCCAATGCGCATCACATGGCGACCGTGGTGGAGAACACGCAGGCTGCGATTGCGCGGATCAAGGCCGCCGGCAGCGACGTGCTGGCAATCAAGCGGCTTTAGCTTGCACTGTCATTCCGGGGCGACGCGTAGCGTCGAGCCCGGAATCCATTCATCGTCAGAATCCGCGGCCTGATGGATTCCGGGCTCTCGCTTCGCGAGCCCCGGAATGACGAGCATGGGTCACGTCGCGACCGCCCCCTCGCCGTCCGTCTCCAACCGGAACGCGGCGGCGAACAGGGCGCGGGTGTATTCGCTCTTCGGATTCTTGAACAGCTCGGAGGCCGGCCCCTCCTCCTCGACCTTGCCGGATTTCATCACGATCAGATGGCTCGCGAGCGAGGCCACCACGCGCAGATCGTGCGAGATGAACATGTAGGTGAGTTCGCGCTTGCGTTGCAGATCGCGGAGCAGATCGACCATCTGCGCCTGGAACAGCATGTCGAGCGCCGAGGTCGGCTCGTCCAGCACGACGAAATTCGGCTCCAGCACCACCGCGCGCGCGATCGAGATGCGCTGGCGCTGGCCGCCTGAGAATTCATGCGGATAACGGAAGCGCCATTCCGGATCGAGCCCGACATCCTTCAACGCCTTGATCACCCGCGCCTCGCGCTCTTCGCGCGACAGCTGCGGCTGGTGCACCTCGAGGCCCTCGGCGATGATATCGGCCACCGACATGCGCGGGCTGAGCGAGCCGAACGGGTCCTGGAACACGATCTGCATGTCGCGGCGGAACGGCCGCATCTGCTTGAAGCGCAGTCCCTGGATATCCTTGCCGAGGAACACGATCGGGCCATCGGACGAGATCAGCCTGAGCAGCGCCAGCCCGAGCGTGGTCTTGCCCGAGCCGGATTCGCCGACCACGCCGAGCGTCTCGCCCTTGCGCACCGCGAGGCTGACGCCATCGACCGCCTTGATGTGGCCGACCGTCGAGCGCAGCAGCCCGCGCTTGATCGGAAACCAGACCTTGAGATTGTCGGCCGACATCACCACCGGCGCATCGGGCTGCGGCGGCGCCGGATCGGGCTTCGGCTCGGCGGCGAGCAGCGCCTTGGTGTAGGCATGCTTCGGCGCGGTGAAGACCTGCTCCACCGGCCCCTGCTCGACGATCTTGCCATCGTTCATCACGCAGACCGTGTCGGCGATACGGCGGACGATGCCGAGGTCATGGGTGATGAACAAGAGGCTCATGCCGAGCCGTGCCCGGATCTCGGCGAGCAAGGCCAGGATCTGCGCCTGCACGGTGACGTCGAGCGCGGTGGTCGGTTCGTCGGCGATCAACAGATCCGGCTCATTGGCGAGCGCCATCGCGATCATGACGCGCTGGCGCTGGCCGCCGGACAATTGATGCGGATAGCTCTTCAGCCGCGTCTCCGGGTCGGGGATGCCGACCTGGCCGAGCAATTCCAATGTCCGCGCCCGCGCCGTCGCCCCACTAACGCCCCGATGCAGCGACAGGATCTCGCCGATCTGGGTCTCGATGGTCTGGAGCGGATTGAGCGAGGTCATCGGCTCCTGGAAGATGATCGAGATGTCGTTGCCCCGGACCTCTCGCATCTCCTGGTCGGACGCGGTCAGCAAGTCACGGCCGCGGAAGCGGATCGCGCCGGTGGGGTGCGATGCCGCCGGATAGGGCAACAGCTTCAAGACCGACAGCGCGCTGACGGATTTGCCCGAGCCGGATTCGCCGACCAATGCGACGCACTCGCCGCGCTTGATCGAGAACGAGATGCCGTCGACCGCGCGCGAACGGCCGAACGCGACCGAGAGGTCGCTGACGTCGAGCAGGGGCTGGTTGGTCGCGTCCATGCGTCAGCCCCTCGAGAACGTCTTGCGCGGATCGAACGCGTCGCGCGCCGCTTCGCCGATGAAGATCAGGAGCGACAGCATGATCGCGACCGAGAAGAAGCCGGTGAGGCCGAGCCACGGCGCCTGCACGTTGGCCTTGCCCTGCGACAGCAATTCACCGAGCGAGGGCGAGCCAGGCGGCAGGCCGAAGCCGAGGAAATCCAGCGCGGTCAGCGTCATCACCGAGGACGAGACGATGAAGGGCAGGAACGTCATGGTCGCGACCATCGCGTTCGGCAGCAGATGGCGGAACATGATCGTGCCGTTGGAGACGCCGAGCGCGCGCGCCGCCTGGATATATTCGAAGTTGCGGCCGCGCAGGAATTCGGCGCGCACCAGGCCGACCAGCGAGACCCACGAGAACAGCAGGAGGATGCCGAGCAGGATGAAGAAGCCCGGCGGCAGCACCGCCGAGATGATCAGCAGCAGATAGAGCGAGGGGATCGCGGTCCAGATCTCGATCAGCCGCTGGAAGATCAAATCGGTCCAGCCGCCGAAATAGCCCTGCACGCCGCCGGCGGCGATGCCGATGATCGAGGACAGGATGGTCAGCGTCAGGCCGAACAGCACCGAAATGCGGAAGCCGTAGATCAGCCGCGCGACGACGTCGCGGCCCTGGTCGTCGGTGCCGAGCCAATTGTATTCGAGGTCGCGGCAGCCGGTCAGCCCCTTGCGCTTCACCACGTCCGCGCACTGCGCCTCGGTCAGGAGCCAGGTCGGCTTCGATGGCACCGCGGTCGGCGGGTCGAGGTTGCGGCTGTCGTAGGAGTAGCGGATCGGCGGCCAGATCATGCTGCCGCCCTTGGCGGCGATCTGCTTCTGCAAGTAGGGATCGCGATAGTCGGCCGCGGTCTCGAAGTCGCCGCCGAAGGTGGTCTCGGCATAGGTGAAAATCACCGGCCAGTAGAGATGGCCGTCATATTTGACGACCAGCGGCTTGTCGTTGGCAATGAAATTGGCGAACAGCGACGCCACGAACAGCACGACGAAAATCCAGAACGACCAGTAGCCGCGGCGGTTCGCCTTGAAGTTCTGCCAGCGCCGCTTGTTCAGCGGCGACGGCGAGAAGCCGTGGCGCGTCGCGGGCACCGCCTCGCCGAGCGGCGATTGCGTCGTGGTCTCGACCGGCTGGGGCGCGAGCATCGTCATCAGACCTCCCGCGCCTCGAAGTCGATCCGCGGATCGATCCACATGTAGGCGAGATCGGACAGCAGGTTGACCACCAATCCGACCAGCGAGAAGATGAACAGCGTGCCGAACACCACCGGATAATCGCGGTTCAACACGCTTTCGAAGCCGAGCAGGCCGAGGCCATCGAGCGAGAAGATGGTCTCGATCAGCAGCGAGCCCGAGAAGAATGCGTGGATGAACGCCCCCGGGAAGCCCGCGATCACGATCAGCATGGCGTTGCGGAAGACGTGGCCGTAAAGCACCTGGCGCTCGCTGCAACCCTTGGCGCGCGCGGTCATCACATATTGCTTGCGGATCTCGTCGAGGAACGAGTTCTTGGTCAGCAGCGTCATGGTGGCGAAGGCGCCGAGCGCCATCGACACCAGCGGCAACGTCAGGTGCCAGAAATAGTCGATGATCTTCCAATACCAGGGGAATTGCGACCAGCCGTCCGAGGTCAGGCCGCGCAGCGGGAAGATGTTGAGGAACGAGCCGCCGGCGAACAGCACGATCAGGAGGATCGCGAACAGGAAGCCCGGAATCGCGAAGCCGATGATGATCACGGCCGAAGTCCAGGTGTCGAACCGCGAACCGTCCTTCACCGCCTTGCGGATGCCGAGTGGAATCGAGATCAGATAGGTCAGCAGCGTCATCCAGATGCCGAGCGACATCGAGACCGGCAGCTTCTCCTTGATCAGCTGCAACACGCTGACGCTGCGGAAATAGCTATTGCCGAAATCGAACCGCGCGAAATTCCACACCATCAGCGCGAACCGCTCCGGCGCCGGCTTGTCGAAGCCGAACTGCACTTCGAGCTTCTTGATGAAGTCGGGATCGAGGCCCTGCGCGCCGCGGTATTTGGAGTTGACGGCGCCGGACGCTGCGGCGCCCTGGCCGCGCTGCGCACCGAAATCGCCGCCGCCGCCCGACACCCGCGAGGTGCCGCCGGTGTCGGCGCCGTTGATCTGCGCGATGACGCGCTCGACCGGGCCGCCGGGCGCAAATTGCACCACCACGAAGGAGACGAACAGGATGCCGAGCAACGTCGGCAGCATCAGCAGGACGCGTCGGGCGATATAGGCGCTCATCGGCTACTTCGCCTGTTCGAGCTTGGCGGCCTTGGCCGCATCATACCACCAATTGTCGGGCGCACCGACGCCCTGGGTATATTTGGCGAGCTTCTCGGTATGACCGAACTGGTCCCAATAGGCGATCGGATGCGTGTTGCGGTACCATTGCGGCACCCAGTAACGGCCGGCCCGGAAGACGCGGTCGAAGGCGCGGCAGGCGATCGTCAGCTCCTGGCGGCTGTTGGCGCCGATGATCTTCTCGATCAGCGCGTCGATCGCGGGATTGGCGATGCCCGCGAGATTGTAGGAGCCCTTGGTCTTCGCCGCCTGCGAGGAGAAGAACGGCCGCATGCTGTCGCCCGGCGTCGCCGAGAAGCTGAAGCGCTGCATGGTCATGTCGAAATCGAAATCCTCGACACGGGCGCGGTACTGCACCGCGTCGACCAGCCGGAACGTCGCGTCGATGCCGAGCGTTCCGAGATTCTTGATGTAGGGGCCATGATGCGGCTGCAACGAGGGCTCATCGACCAGGAATTCGATGGTGAACGGCTCTCCGTTCGGCAGCTCGCGCTTGCCATCCTTGATGGGATAGCCGGCCTCGCTGAGCAGTTGCACCGCCTTGCGCAACAGCGCGCGATCCTGGCCGGAGCCATCCGACATCGGCGGCACGAAGGGCAGACCGAACACCTCGTCGGGGACCTGGCCGCGAAACGGCTCGAGCAGCACGAGCTCTTCGCGTGACGGCGGCCCCTCCGCCACCATGTCCGAATTCTGGAACGGCGACACCGTTCGCGCATAGGCATCGTACATGATGGTCTTGTTGGTCCATTCGAAGTCGAAGGCGTTGATCAACGCCTCGCGCACCCGCGGCTCCTTGAACTTGTCGCGGCGCATGTTGATGAACCAGCCCTGCGCGCCGGACGGCGTGTCGTCGGGCAGGGTCTCGCGCTTGACGCGGCCATCCTTCACCGCGGGGAAATCGTAGCGCGTCGCCCAGACCCGGGCGGTGAACTCCTCGCGGAACAGATAGCTCTTCGAGGTGAAGCCCTCGAAAGCCACGTCGCGGTCGCGATAGAACTCATAGCGCACGGTATCGAAATTGTAGCTGCCGCGACTGACCGGAAGGTCGGCGCCCCACCAGTCCTTGACACGGTCGAACTCGACGTAGCGGTTGACCTCGAACCGGCCGACCTTGTACGGCCCCGAGCCGAGCGGCGTATCGAGCGTCGATTCATCGAACGCGCGCGTCGCGTAGTAGGCCTTGGAGAAGATCGGCAGGCTCGCGACGAACAGCGGCACGTCGCGCGCACGATCCGGCGCGAAGGTCACGACCACCGTCGCATCATCGGGCGCCTCGGCCTTGACGAAGTCGCGCAGCTGCACCTGGATCAGCGGGTGCCCCTTTTCCTTCAGCGTCGCGAGCGAGAACACGACGTCGTGCGCGGTCAGCTTCGAACCATCGTGGAAACGCGCCTCGGGACGCATGGTGAAGCGATAGGTCAGCTTGTCCGGCGAGATCTGCACCGACTTCGCGGCAAGGCCGTACATCGCGTCGGGCTCGTCATTGGCGCGCGACATCAGCGTCGCGAACGTCATGTCCATGCCCTGCGCACCTTCGCCCTTCAGGATGTAGGCGTTCAGCGAGTTGAAGGTGTAGTAGGACTGATTGTTGCCGCGGACCGAGGGGATGAACGAGAACGCGCCTCCCTTCGGCGCTTTCACATTGACGTAGTCGAACTGCTGGAAATCCGCCGGGTATTTCAGGTCGCCGAACACCGACATGCCGTGCATTTCGGGTCCGTTGTCGGCTGCCGCCGGTGCGACACGCAATCCTGCAGCACTCAACGCACCGATGCCGAGACCGAGTGCGTGCCGACGGGAGAATAGCGCCATGCGCGAATCCTTCGATCTTATGAACGCTTGAGCTTGGCCGCCTTGTCGGCGTCGTACCACCAGAGATTCGGGAATCCCGAGACGCCGTATTTCGGCAGCGGGTCGGGACGGCTGAAGCGATCCCAGTAGACGTAGCGTTGCTTGTCGTAGTTGAAGTGTGGGACGCAATAGAAGTTCCAGAGCAACACCCGGTCCAGCGCCTTGGCGGCGGCGATCTGATCGGCGCGGCTGCCGGCGAAGATGATGCGCTCGATGATGGCATCGACCGCCGGATTCTTGATGCCGGGGAGATTGTTCGAGCCTGGCCGATCGGCCGCCTGCGAGCTGAAATTGTCACGCTGCTCGTTGCCGGGCGAGATCGACTGCGGCCATACCTGGGTGACCATCTCGAAATCGAAATCGCGCACCCGATTCTGGTACTGCACGGTGTCGACGGCGCGCAGATTGACGGTGATGCCGAGACGCTCCAGGCTCGGCTTGTAGAACAGCGCGATGCGCTCCATGCCGGAATCGCCGCTGATGCCGAGGATCTCGACCGTGAACGGCTGGCCGGAGGAATCGACCAGCTTGCGGTCGCGGATCTCGAAGCCGGCTTCCTTCAACAGCCGCGTCGCCTCGCGCAGGTTGGCGCGCACGTTTTCAGGCGTGCCTCCGACCGGATCCTTGTACGGCGTCGTGAAGACTTCCGGCGGCACCTTGTCGCGCACGGTCTCCAGGATCTCGAGCTCCTTGCCTTCCGGCAGGCCGGTCGCCATCAGATCAGGAATGCCGTCGAAATAGCTGGAATCGCGATGGTACTCGCCGGTCGACAGCACGCGATTCATCTCTTCGAAATCGAACGCGTAGTTGAAGGCGCGGCGCAGCCTGACATCGGTGAATTTCGGGCGCCTCAGGTTGAACACCCAGCCCTGCATCCGGCCCTGATTGCGGACGGTGAAGAGCTCCTTGAGCAACCGCTTCTCGCGCACCGGCGGCACGTCATAGGCCGACGCCCATTCCTTCGCGCTGCGCTCCAGGTACCAGTCGAACTGGTCGGCCTTCAGTGCCTCGCGCGCAACCGTGTCGTCGCGGAAATACTCGTAGCGCAGTTCGTCGAAATTGTTCTGCCCGACCGCGATCGGGATATCCTTGCCCCAGTAATCCTTGACGCGCTCGAGCACCACGGATCGGCCGGCGACGAATTCCTTGATCTTGTAGGGACCGGAGCCGAGCGGCGGCTCCAGCGTGCTCGCGGTGACGTCGCGCTTGTTGCCCTGCGCGTCGGAGCCCTCCCACCAGTGCTTGGGCAGGATGATGAGCTGACCGGTGATCATCGGCAGCTCGCGGTTGCCCGGGCTGTCGAAGGTGAACTTGATGTCGCGATCGCCGACCTTCTCGGCCTTGGTGATGTGCCGATAATAGCCGCTGAACATCGGGCTATTGGCCTTCCACGCCTCGAACGAAAAGATCACGTCCTCGGGCGTGACCGGCTTGCCGTCATGCCAACGCGACCCCGGCCGCAGCCGGTAGGTCACGTAGGAGAAGTCATCTGGAAAGGTCGCGCCTTCGGCGAGTTCGCCGTAATACGTGTCCGGCTCGTCGAGCGAGGCTTCCATCAGCGAATCGTAGATGCGGGCGACGGCAGCCGAAACCGTGCCCTTCAAGCCCGCAACCACGAGGTTGAAGCTGTCGTAAGTGCCGGGCTGGAACAACCGCACCACGCCGCCCTTGGGCGCATCCGGATTGACGTAGTCGTAGCGCTTGAAGTCGGCGGGGTATTTGATTTCGCCGTAGGTCGAGAGACCGTGCCGCCATTTCAGCCCGTTCGGGGCATCGTCGGCGAATGCCGGCGTGATCGCCGACAGGCTGGGGTTCAGTCCGAGCGCCGGCGCGATTGCCGCCAGTGCGCTGCCTTGAAGGAGGTGTCGTCGGGTGATCGCCAAATTCGGTCTTCCTGCTTGCAGCCCCGCCTAGATGGGACCCAATATAAGGCAACGGTTCGACAGATTACGTTGCTTTTTCCTCATGATAATTGCCCGGGAACAATACCGCTGCGGCGAAACGTCCCGATAACAAACCCGCGACAGCGGATTCCCCATGCGAAAACGGCCAGGCATTGCCTGGCCGTTTCGTTCGCGGGGTGGCGCGAAGCAAATCGTTACTTCGAGGCAGTTGGGATCGGAGCCGGGTGCTCCGAGTTCGAATTCAGGTAGGCGATGATGTCGGCGCGTTCGCTGTCCTTCGGAACACCGGCGAAGCCCATCGCGGTGCCGGGGATGAAGCCCTTCGGATTGGTCAGGAACTTGTTGAGGTCGTCGAAGGTCCAGGTGCCGCCCTTGCCCTTCATCGCGGCCGAGAAATTGAAGCCGCGGCCTTCACCCCTGGCCTCGTTGACGATGCCGTAGAGGTTCGGACCGACACGGTTGGGGCCGCCCTTTTCGAAGGTGTGGCAGGCGGCGCACTTCTTGGCGGCCGCGGCGCCCTTTTCGACCGAGGCGGTCTGCAACAGCTTTTCGATCGGCTCGGCCGGCGCCGCAGCAGCCTCGCCGCCGGCGCCATGGGACTCTTCCTTCACCGCGATCTCAAATCCCGGCTTCTCCGGCAGCTTCGCGGAAAACACCGATCCGGCGGCAAAGCTCATCACCAGGACGACGATGCAGGTGCCGAGAACCGCACCGAGGATTTTGTTGAGTTCGAAGGAGTCCATTTTCGGTCAGGCTCCGGGCCTTGAATGTCGACTTCAGGCCGGGAATACGGCCGCGGGAAAGACCCGGGAATCGACCTTTCGTGCCTCCCCCAGGCAGGGTTGAGATATCGGTTTGCCCGCGCTCTGGCAACCCGTATAAACGCGCCGAATTCAACCGCCTCCCCGGCAATTTCCGCAGCCCGGACGGGCCCCGACACGAATGACGCAATCCCGTACCTTGGTGCTGATTCCGGCCCGCATGGCCGCCACCCGACTGCCCGGCAAGCCGCTGCTCGATATCGCCGGCGCGCCGATGATCGTCCATGTGCTGCGGCGGGCCGAGGAGGCCGGGATCGGCCGGGTTGCGGTGGCCACCGACACGGCCGAGATCGCGGCCGCGGTGAAGGCCGCGGGCGGCGAGGTCGTGATGACCCGCGCCGACCATCCCTCCGGCTCGGACCGAATTCACGAGGCGATGACGATCCTCGACCCCGGCGGCAGCGCCGAAATCGTGGTCAATCTGCAGGGTGATTTCCCGACCATCACCCCGGACACGATCCGCAGCGTGATGCCGCCGCTGGCGGACTCCGCCGTCGATATCTCGACCCTGGCCTCGCAGATCCATACCGAGGAGGAGGATCAGGCCCCCAGCGTCGTCAAGGCGATCGGCTCCCCGATCGGTGCCAACCGCTTGCGCGCGCTGTATTTCACCCGTGCCACCGCCCCCCATGGCGACGGACCGCGCTATCATCATATCGGTCTGTACGCCTACCGCCGCGCCGCGCTGGAGCGATTCGTCACGCTGCCGCCCTCGCCGCTGGAGCAGCAGGAGAAGCTCGAACAGTTGCGCGCACTGGAGGCCGGGATGCGCATCGACGTCACCATCGTCGACACCGTCCCGCGCGGCGTCGACACCCCGGCCGACCTCGAAACCGCCCGCAGAATACTTTCCAAAGCCTGAGCCGCATCTCTTTGTTGAGCATGATCTTTTCGGAAAACCGGTTTCCACTTTTCCGGATCATGCTCTAAAAAGCCACCCATGACCAAGAAACTGAAAATCGCGTTCCAGGGCGAGCCTGGCGCCAATTCCCATATCGCGATCGTCGAGGCCTATCCCGACGCCGAGCCGATGCCCTGCCCGACCTTCGAGGACGCGCTGGCCGCGATCTCCTCGGGTGAGGCCGATCTCGGCATGATCCCGATCGAGAACTCGGTCGCCGGCCGCGTCGCCGACATCCATCACCTGCTGCCTGCCTCGGGCCTGTTCATCGTCGGCGAATGGTTCTTGCCGATCCGCCACCAATTGATGGCGATCAAGGGCGTCAAGCTCGCCGACATCAAGAGCGTGGAGAGCCACGTCCAGGCGCTCGGCCAGTGCCGGCGCACGATCCGCAAGCTCGGCATCAAGCCGATCGTCGCCGGCGATACCGCCGGCAGCGCCCGCGATGTCTCCGAACGCGGCGACAAGAGCGTGGCCGCGATCGCCTCCCGCCTCGCCGCCGACATATATGGCCTCGACATTCTCGCCGAGGATATCGAGGACGAGGCCCACAACACCACCCGCTTCGTGGTGCTGGCCCGCGAGGCCAAATGGGCCACGCAGGGCTCGGGGCCGCTGGTCACCAGCTTTGTGTTCCGGGTGCGTAACCTGCCCGCCGCGCTCTACAAGGCGATGGGCGGCTTCGCCACCAATGGCGTCAACATGACCAAGCTCGAAAGCTACATGGTCGACGGCAATTTCTTCGCCACGCAATTCTACGCCGATGTCGACGGTCACCCCGACGACCGCGGCCTCGCCTTTGCGCTCGAGGAATTGAAATTCTTCTCGCGCGAATTCCGCATCGTCGGCGTCTATCCAGGCCACCCTTTCCGCGCCACCTTCAGCGAAACGCAGGATTGAGTCGCACGCGCAATCTTTCCCAGCGTCATCCCGGCGCAGGCCGGGACGACGC
>NZ_DDOP01000069.1:0-324 GCF_002341725.1 Bradyrhizobium sp. UBA2491 | reverse complement strand
CGGCGCAGGCCGGGACGACGCTCATGATGCGCCTTCCTTTTTCGCAAGCCCGAACGCTTCAGCCAGCAGGCCGTACGACTTCTTCCGCGCCGCGTGGTCGTAGACCGCGGTGATCACCATCAGTTCGTCCGCCTGGCTTGCAGCGATCAGTGGCTCCAGCTTCGTCATCACGGTTGCGGGGCTGCCGACGAACAGCCGCGCCCGGTTGCGCGCGATCGAGGCCCGCTCGGCGTCGGTGTAGGGATAGGCCTCCGCTTCCTCGACGCTCGGCAGCGGCAGATACTGGCCGCGATCGCGGCGCAGCCGGTTGAGATCCGCCGACAG
>NZ_DDOP01000015.1:156708-253907 GCF_002341725.1 Bradyrhizobium sp. UBA2491 | reverse complement strand
CGCGGCGGCCGGCGGCGGCTCGGGCGAGCAGAAGCCGGCCAAGCTCGGCTCGGCCGACGACGCCGCCTTCATCATGAAGAACGCCTCCAAGGTGATCATCGTGCCCGGCTACGGCATGGCGGTGGCGCAGGCCCAGCACGCGCTGCGCGAGATGGCCGACCTGCTGAAGAAGGAGGGCGTCGAGGTGAAGTACGCGATCCACCCGGTGGCGGGCCGCATGCCCGGCCACATGAACGTGCTGCTGGCCGAGGCCAACGTGCCCTATGACGAGGTGTTCGAGCTCGAGGACATCAACTCGGAGTTCGCGCAGGCCGACATCGCGTTCGTGATCGGCGCCAACGATGTCACCAACCCGGCCGCCGAAGAGGACAAGACCTCGCCGATCTACGGCATGCCGGTGCTGCAGGTGTGGAAGGCCGGCACCGTGATGTTCATCAAGCGCTCGCTGGCCTCGGGCTATGCCGGCATCGACAACCCGCTGTTCTATCGCGACAACACCATGATGCTGCTCGGCGACGCCAAGAAGGTCACCGAGAACATCGTCAAGGCGATGTAGGATCGATCGCGATGGCGCTGAACCGGGACTGGCATCGCGCGCATCGCATGCCGCCCCGGCGAGGTGCTAACCGTCGCGATCTCGGCCAAGCAGCAATTCAAGCGAAGGCCAGGCTTCGCCAAACGAGGCGCATGACAACAGAAGCAGGGCGCTGGCGCGCGCTCCGCTCGGCAAACCGTCAGAACCACCCGATCTTGCCACCATGCGGGGCGCAGGCTCGCGTCGGCGCAAGTGCAGGACCGGTGCGCCGGCTGCGATCGATGCCGGAACATCGCAATACAGCGGGCCTTCGTCGTCAGTCATGGCGGCGTGCCTTTCCGTTCGGTGGCGAGCGCAATCTGTCGAACAACCGTGAGTACGACGGGCTGTCCCTCATGATGAGAACCGAGCCGGCAGGTGCGTCTATTCGGGCTCGAGCCGGCCACCGCCGAACAAGGTCGGCACGTAACGTGGAGCCTTGATCTCGGCCATGAAGCGTTGCTTGGTCGCGATCGGATCGAGCGAGACGGGCGGCCGGATCGGCTCCACGTCCGGCTCCGTTGCCAGCACCAGCATCCCGACGCCGCGGCGGTCCTCGATCTGCCCGATCTTCTTGCCGAGCGCTTCCGGTTGCGCAAGATTCTCGGCGTGCGCGATGCCCGCGGCCCGCGCCAATTGCGCGAGATCGAGCGTCGCATTGGTCAGAGCCTGTCCGCCGGATGCGGCATGCACGCCGTTCTGGATCAGCAATATCGTGAGATTGGCAGGGTTCATCGCGCCGATGGTGACGAGGGCACCCATATGCATGAGCAAGGCGCCGTCGCCTTCCACCGCGATGACCGGCCGTTTCGGCTGGGCAAGTGCGAGGCCGAGTGCGAGCGGCAAAGTGAGGCCCATGGCGTCCTCGAAGTAGAAATTGCTGGGCGCATGATGAATCGAGGCCCAGAGATACGAGGCGTTGCCGAGCGACGTCACCACCAGCGCTTGCGGCGGCAGATGCGCGGCAAGTGCCTTGTAATAGTCGCCCCGGCTGGCGCGGCGTCCGGTCACCATTGAATATCCTCCCGGGACAGAAGCAGGGCGAACGGACAAGAGCCTTCTTCCGCATAGGTCGCGGCCTGCTCGACCTGCGCGCCGATCGGACGATGCCTGTCGGCGCATGCGTGATTGAGACCGATGCCGCGGAACACCGGCTCCGTGGCTCGTCCCTTAGGAATGTGATAGAAGACCGCATCCTCCGGTGTGCCGCGGTAGGAAACCAGCATCAGCAGCGGAAACTGATAGCGCTGCGCCAGCGAGACGAGGCCGGCGCCCATGCTCAGGACCCCCGCGTTCTGCACCAGCAAAGCGGTGCGCACGCCGCCGAGGCGGCTGCCGCAGGCAATGGCGAGGGCCTCTTCTTCATGCGTCGCGCGAACCAGGGTCATGCCCGGCTCCTGATCGATCCGCACCAGAATCTCGCCAAGCCAGCTGTCCGGCACGGCGACGACGAGGCCGAACCCCAAGCGTTTCAGCGTGTCCAGGATCTCGGATGGGCGGTGCGAGACCGCGCCCAGCGTCGACGACGTCATCAAGGCCTCCTCCACAGCTGCCGCCAAGGCTACGCAAGAAAGGTACTATTGTCGATACGATAATCCTTGATAAAAGGTACTATTAAGCTGATGATAGTTTTAATTGGAGATTGCGATTGCAACGGAGCCGGGCGGGGCAATCCACAATTGCGGGAGAGAAGACCGATGACACGCGTCTGGTCGTTGCTGATCGCCTTGTTGTTCACCGTGCCTGCCCATGCGCAAGACAAGCTGGTCGTCAGTATCTGGGGCGGCAGCTGGCGCGATCTGGTCGCCGAGACGGTTGCGAAGAAGTTCACCGCTGAAACGGGCGTGAAGGTCGAATTCGTCACCGGCGGCACCATCGACCGGCTCAACAAGGAAAAGCTCGCCAAGGGCAATCCCGAGAGCGACGTGACGTTCACCACCTCGCATGTCGGCTGGCTCTATGCAAATGACGGCCTGTTCGAAACCATCGATACGTCGAAGATTCCGAACGCCAAGAACCTGGCCGAGGAAGCGCGGATCAGCCCCTATCATCTGGGCGCCTGGGCCTATGTCTACACCATCGGCTATCGATCTGATCTCATCAAGGATCTGAAGTTCGACAGCTGGAATGAGCTCTGGAGCCCGCAGCTCAAGGACAAGCTCGCTGCGCCGGACTTCGATCCGAGCCACATCATCGCCGTCGCTGCGATTCTCTCGGGTGCCGACGCGGCGCATTGGGAGCAGGGCGAGGCCAAGCTGAAGGCACTGAAGCCGAACTTCAAGGCGTTCTACACCAACGACGCCAACAGCCAGCAACTGCTCGCCAGCGGCGAGACTCCGGTGCAGATCGTGCTTTCGATGAACGCCTATTACATGATGGGGCAGGGTATCCCGATCACGCTTGCGATGCCCAAGGAGGGCGCGGTGCTGGGCATCGACACCGTCGCGATCATGAAGGGCTCGAAGAAGGTCGATCTCGCCCACAAGTTCATCAACACGCTCTACGATCCCGAGATCCAGGCCGAGATCTCGAAGCAGAAGAAGGGCAGCCCGGCCGTGCTGAATGCCAAGCTCGATCCAGAGATCGCCAAGCTTCCCGGGGTCTTCACCAGCGCCGAACAGTGGAAGCAGCAGATCAACATCGATGCGAAGCTGCGCGCGAGCAAGACCGCCGAATGGCGGAAATGGTTCGCCGAGAACATCATGAATTGAGCGTCAGTTGAGCGTTCTTGGCAGCGGGCGCGCATCATGAAGCGGCAACCGTTCGTAGGCACCTTCACGGCTCCGGCGGCGCTTTGTGCGGTCGGGTTTCTGGCGGCGCTGGCCGCGGTCCTGCAATACAGCCTGCGCGCCTATGTTCCGGGCTCGCTTGATCCGGGCGGCTTCACGCTCGCCAATTTCGCCGATCTCCTGAAGCCGCTCTACGCCCGCGTGTTTCTCGACACCGTGCTGATTTGCGCAGCGACCGGCCTGGCGACCCTGGTCGTCGGCTATCCACTTGCCTACGCCCTGGTGCGCGTCGAGCAACCAATCATCCGCTCTTTCCTGCTGGTGATCGTGGTCACGCCGCTGTTCCTCGGAGAGGTGGTCCGGACCTATTCCTGGATCATCGTGCTCGGCAATAACGGCTTCATCAACGCCGTGCTGCTATGGGCAAGGTTCGTCAGCAAGCCGATCCAGTTCATGTTCACGCCGTTCGGCGTCATCGTCGCCCTCGTCCATGTGACGTTGCCGGTAATGGTGATCATGCTCGCGGCCGGACTGTCGCACATCGATCGCGATTATGCGCGGGCCGCCGAGAGCCTGGGGGCGGGACCGATCAGGGTGTTCCTGACCGTCACGCTGCCTTTGTCGATGCCCGGTGTGATCGCGGGCACCACGACGGCCTTCGCATGGACGTTCTCGGCCTTCGCGACGCCGCAGCTGATCGGAGGAGGACGCGTCAACATGCTCTCCAACCTGGTCTATCAGCTCGGCTTCGCGAGCTTCAATTTTCCATTTGCCGCGACGCTTTGCGTCGCCGGCCTGGCGTTGACGGCGGTGGTCCTGGCGCTTCTGAAGCTCGCCACGAGTCCGCTACAGAAGATCGAGGTGCACTGAATGACGCCGCGATCGACCTACCAGAGGGTTCTCGGCTGGATCGGGCGCCTGATTGTCATTCTGATCGTCCTGTTGCTCTTGCTACCGGCCGTCGTGGTCACGATCGCCGCGTTCAACGACAAGCCGATCCTGTCGTTTCCGCCGCAGGCCTGGTCCTGGCGCTGGTTTGGCCGCGCGCTCAGCTATGAGGACTTTCGCCAGGGCTTCTTCAACGGCCTGACGGTGACGGTCTGGAGTTCGACGATCGCGCTGTGCGTCGGCGCCATGTTCGCGTTCGTCATCGACCGCTACAACATCCCGTTCAAGAAGGTCATCGAGGCGATCCTGGTGTCGCCATTGGTGATTCCGCATTTCACGGTGGGGCTCGGCTTCCTCATCCTGGCGGCGCAGATCGGGCTGAGCCGGGGCTTTGCCGTGGTCGTGGTCTGTCACGTCATCCTGGTGCTGCCGTTCGTCTTGCGCAGCGTCTACGTCTCGCTGAAGAATCTGGATCAAAGCTATGAGCTCGCGGCGTCGAGCCTCGGTGCCGGGCCACTGCGCGTGCTGTGGACCATCACCCTGCCGCTGTTGCTGCCGGGACTGGTGAGCGGGTGGTTGTTTGCCGCGATCCTTTCCTTCAACGAGTTCACCGCCTCGCTGTTCGTGACGTCGCAGCGCACGCAGACCCTGCCGGTCGCGATGTACAATTACGTGCGCGAGTTTGCCGATCCGTCGATGGCGGCGCTCTCGGTGATGTACATCATCGCCACCGCCGCGTTGATCATCTTCGCCAACGCGTTCCTGGGACTGGGCAAAGTCCTCAACATTGAACAAGAGCATCGATAGGGAGCGGCGATGTCCGAAAGCAGCAAGCGCGAGCGCAAGGAGGCGGCGGTTCGTTTCGAGGCGGTCACCAAGCGGTTCGACGACGTCGTGGCGCTCAACAACGTCTCGCTCGACGTCGATCCCGGCGAATTTCTGACGCTGCTTGGCCCGTCGG
This sequence comes from Bradyrhizobium sp. UBA2491, assembly GCF_002341725.1. Classification (NCBI taxonomy): domain Bacteria; kingdom Pseudomonadati; phylum Pseudomonadota; class Alphaproteobacteria; order Hyphomicrobiales; family Nitrobacteraceae; genus Bradyrhizobium; species Bradyrhizobium sp. UBA2491. The sequence goes on along the minus strand of NZ_DDOP01000015.1, from coordinate 248,755 downwards.
GCTGCGGAAAGACCACGCTGCTCAAGCTCGCCGCAGGCTTTCTCGGGCCGGATCGCGGATCGGTCGTGATCGGCGGCAGGATGGTCAACGAGGTGCCAACCTACCAACGCGGCATCGGGATGATGTTCCAGAACTATGCGCTGTTTCCGCATATGACCGTGGCCGACAATGTGGCCTATGGCCTGAAGACGCGCCATGTCCCCAAGGCCGAGCGGGATCGTCGCGTCGCCGAGGTCCTGGAACTGGTCAAGCTCACGGGGAAGGAGAACAGGAGGCCACGGCAATTGTCCGGCGGCCAGCAGCAGCGCGTGGCGCTCGCGCGGGCCCTCGTGATCAATCCGACCGTGCTGTTGCTGGACGAGCCGTTCTCGGCGCTCGACAAGAGCCTGCGAACCTCGATGCAGGTCGAGCTGCGCGAAATCCAGCGCAAGCTCGGTCTCACCACGATTTTCGTGACGCACGACCAATCGGAGGCGCTCAGTCTTTCGGACCGCGTCGCAGTGATGTCCGAAGGGCGCATCCGGCAGCTCGGCACCCCGGTCGACATCTACCGGGCGCCGATGGACCGGTTCGTCGCGACCTTCGTCGGGGACAACAACAGGCTGCGTGGGACACTGCTCGGGATTGAGGCCGCCGATGCGATCATTGCCCTCGGCGACGCATCGGTCCGGGTCCCGAAGCAGGCGCTCGCGAGCCTCGATCGCTCATCGGCGGTCGACGTCTTCGTTAGGCCGGAGCAGTTCAACGTCGTCGGGCCGAATGACCCCTGCGCCGTCAGCGGCAATGTCGTGGCGCAGATCTATCAGGGCGGGCATGTCGACCTTCACGTCGAATGTCCCGGACCGGCCCATGGTCGCCTGCTGATCAGATCGGCGGGTGATCTCGCCGTCGCGCGCTGGCCGATGGGAGCGCGGGTCGGCGTCGCAGTCCAGGCGAATGGATGCGTGGCCTTTCCGGCCGAGTAGGATTGGTCGTAGCACCGAAGATTGGCCGCTTCGGGCGGGTTCATCGCGCGACGATGAAGGCCCTGATCGCCGCCAGAGCCTCGATCGAAGGCATGTCCCTTACGGCATCCGGGCCGGAGCACCATGGATAGGGGATCGCAGAGAGCCAGGGCAGGATCCGGCCCGCGTCCTCGGCGGGCAGCACGGACATCAGCGCGATCTCGATGAATAGCCGCGCGACCCGTCCGTCCCCGGGGTGGAAATGCCAATCATAATTGCCGCATCCGACGCGCACGGCACCGTCCTGCCGGGCGGTCATTCCGACCAGCCAGCGGCAGCGAAACTGACTGGGGTGATCGGAGGGCGGGCGCGACAGGCAAAAGGTCCGCACATTGTCGTACTGGGCGGAGAAGTCACGGACGAGAACGCGGGTGACCTGCTCCAGTCCAACCGCCGCGCTCGGAAATGCGATGGCTGTCGTCTTGACCATCATTTCGAGCTGGCAGTCGTCGAGGAAAGCGTCGGCCATTAGCTCGGGACGGTTATGGTCCTTGGCTTCGATGTAGGTGGCGATCGCGTCGGTCGCGGTGAGTCGGTCAGACGCCATGCTTGATCCCGGTGACGTTGCAACAGATGAGGTTCGATCGGCGCAAATGGTCGGCGCTGCCGCTCGCAGATGTGATGGTGGCCGCGCAACTCTTGCCAGGAATTGTCAGCCTCCATGGGGTAGTGTTTGATCCGATTGAGATCCAAAGTAAACGATCGAAATCGCGCGATCATTGCTTTTCGCGGACAGGACACCGAATGAACACGCACTCGATCGAGATCCGGCGACTGCTGCCCGCGGACGCTGAGCTGTATCGCGAGATCCGCCTCGAGGCGCTGCGCTTGAGTCCCGAGGCGTTCGGCAGTGCGTATGAGACGGAGAGCGTTCATCCGGTCGGCTGGTTCGCGGAAAGGCTGGAGCGCGGCGCGGCGATCTTTGGCGCGTTTCAGGCCGGCAAACTTGCCGGCATTGTCGGATTCGTTCGCGCCGACGGGCCGAAACGGCAGCACAAGGGCGCGTTGGTCGGAATGTATGTGCGGCAGGCGGCGCGCGGCGCCGGTGTCGGCCGGCTCCTGGTCGATGCTGTGCTCGATTTCGCGGCGCAATCGGTCGAGCTGGTGCAGCTCATCGTGGTCAAAGGCAACGAGCCGGCCCGACGGCTCTACGAGGCAGCGGGCTTTGTCGCGTACGGGCTCGAGCTGCACGCGCTGAAGATCGACGGCCGCTATTACGACGACATCCTGATGGCGAAGGATCTGGTCCGGCGCGGCTGACTGCGTCGGCCGATGCCGCGACACAGTTTCGTCGTAGCGTCGCGATAGGAGAGCGCTCGCGTAAGGAGACATCGGTTCGCCTGCCAACCAGCCGGGAAGCTGCCATGCCGAAGATTGACCTGACGAAAGTGCCGGAACGCAAGGGGACCGGTTACCCGGCCGAATTTGCCGCGGCCTGTGCCGACCGCGTGCGCCAGCGGCTCGGCGACGCCGGCGGGCTGGCCGACTTCGGCGTCAATTTGATGCGGCTGCCGCCGGGTAATTGGTCGAGCCAGCGCCACTGGCATTCGGACGAGGACGAGTTCGTCTATGTGCTCGCGGGCGAGCTGGTGCTGGTGGAAGACGGCGGCGAGACGGTGCTGCGCGCCGGCGATTGCGCGGCGTTTGCGAAGAATTCCGGCAACGGGCACCACATGATCAACCGCTCGCAGATGACGGCCATCTATCTCGAGGTCGGATCGCGATCGAGCGCCGACGTCATCACCTGCTCCGACATCGACATGTTGAGCCCGAGCTCCGACGGCCGCTTCCTGCACAAGGACGGCAGGCCGTACGAATAGACGCTCAGCCGCGGACCGGCGCCAAAATCAGCGTTGCGGATTGAGCCGCGAAGGATCAATCTTGCCGAGAGGGAGATTTGGTCGCGTCCATGGCGGAATGGTATTTCATCTGGATCGACGGGCCGCGCGGACCCGAGCCGCAGAAATGGTCGTCGGACGCACTGTGGGGGCAGCTTGGCCGCCAGGACATCATCGTCCGCTTTCCCCTGAGCGATCGCGAGGCCGGTCTGTCGCTGGACCAGCTGGCGCGGCTGCACCCGGTGCCTCGGTGAACTGGGCCGCCGGCGAGCGCGGCTGTCTCACACCACCAGCCGTCCTTCGCGCTCGGCGACCGTGATCTGCGCTTCGGTTCCTGAATTGAAGTCGAGCCGGTCGGCCTCGATGCCATCGCTGAAGATGACGCCGTTCTCCGGCATCAGCGAGCGCACGCTGAGGCGCTCGGCGCGGTCGAGGCTGCCGCAGACGAGGGTCACTTGCGAAGTGCGGCTCGGAAACGGCTCGCGCACCGCGAAGCGCAGCGCGCCGGCGTCCCAGGCCTGCGGCAGATAGGGCGGGCTCTCGCCGCCGCCGCCGAAGGTGCCTGCGATCGCGAGCGAGCCGGTGACGATGCTCTTGAACCAGGCGGTCGAGCCGAGCCCGGTTGCGACGATCAGGCCGCTGGAGGACTGCCGCTCCTTCTGTTCGGCGAGTGCGATCTCATAGATGGCCGAGGTATGCGTGCGCGCGCCGACGAAGAGGTCGTTGACGGCGTAGAGCACCTGCCCGTCGGTGAGCGCGGCCTTCGCCATCGTCACCGCCTTGTGGCCGCGCTTGTTGGCTGCGACCTCGCGCAGCAGGGCAGGGAGGTCGTGCGGCACGAAGGGCAAGAGAACGCCGTCATAGCGCCTGGCATCCGGGTTGAGCCCGATCAGCGGATGGCCGTCGAGATACTTCATCGTATTGGCGACGACGCCGTCCTGGCCGAGTGCGACCACGATATCGGACGGACCGAAGATGAAGTTCGGCAGGAAACTTCGGTCGATGACCTGGTAGCGGCCCCACTGCTCCAGCGCCTGCACGGTGACGCGGCGCTCGGCCTGATAGACATCGTGCTCGCGCTGGTAGTCCGAGAAGTCGGCGCCGAGATGCTCGACATAGAAGCGGGCCTGCGCCGCCGTCAGGTATTTGGCAATCAATTCCTCGAGTCGCGTCTTGCGGGTGACGAGGACGATCTTGCGGTCATTGTCGGCGCGCACGGCTGGCCTCCACGGTGGCGGGCTTCTCCAGCAGCGTGTTGAGCAGATCGGGCGAGACGTTGAGCTGGCCGATCTTCTCGGCCTTCTCGGCGATCCCGCTGAAGGCCTGCGCGATCAGCTGTCCCGGCTGCATGCCGGCGGCTGCCAGTGCCTGGATCACGCGGGTATCGACCCCCTCGAATATCTTCATCAGCGCGCCGACCCGATAGGCCTCGGCGTCCGCCAGGGTCCGGGTGTTCTCGGCATTGAGGCTGACGAAATCCTTGCGCTTGCTCTCCAGCGTGATGTCGGCAACCATGCCGGCCTCGCGCAGCTCGGCCTGCTTGGCCGCGACGCTCGCCTCGGCGTCCATCTGGGTCTCGCGGATCGAACGCTTCTTCTGCTCGACCGCGATCTCGGTGTCGAGCTCGCTCTCGCGGATGGCGCGTTCCTGCTCGACCGCGAAGTTGCGCCGCGCGAAGATCGCTTCGTCCGCGCCCTTCAGGATCGCTTCGCGCGCCTCGGCCTCCAGCGCCTTGGCGGTGTCGGGCGTCGGCTTCACGCCACGGATCGAGACGCCGAGGATTTCGAGACCGAGTGCCGCGATATCGGCACGGCCCCGCAATCCGCTCTCGATCAGGCCGGCGATGCGGTCGGCGGCCTGCAAGGCTTCCTTCAAGGTCAGTTCCTTGATTGCCTGCTGCGCCAGCACCTCGACGGTTGCGAGAATCCGCTGCGGCAGCTTTTCGGGGTCGTCGGACTCATAGGTCTTGCCGTCGGCCTTGAGGGTGAAGTTGAGCATCGCGGCGGCCTTTTGCGGCTCGCTGATCCGGTAGGTGACATGACCCTGAACGGTCAGTGCCTGAAAGTCGCGCGCGATCTGCTGGAAGATGAAGGCGGCGTCGCGGCTGCCGATCGGGACCGCGACCAGCGAGGTGACCGGCCCATAGTAGAAGCCGGACAGGCCGGCGCCCTGCTGGGTCACCGTGCCGCCGCGGTATTTCATGAGGTACGTGGTCGGCTGGGCCTTGATGAAGCGAAGACCGAACATGGTGGGGTACTCCTAAGTAAGTGTGTCTAGGCAACTAAGTTAGTTGGACTGTACAACTAAGTATGTTATTGTCAAGCCGGGACGCGGGAAGGTTCACGCCACCGGATTGCTTTCGAAGTGAACACCGGTTCGCGTGAAAACGACGCGTCCCGACGAGAACGGAGCGGGGAGAGCATGCACAAGAAGCCGGAATTGGACTTTCCGCGGCCATTGACGACCGTCGACGTCGTCATCTTCGCCATCAGGTCAGACGCGCTTCAGGCCTTGCTGGTTCAACGCCCAAACACGGAAATCGAGCCGTTTCCAGGAGCTTGGGCGCTGCCCGGCGGCTTCGTCGATATCGCGGGGGATCGCGACCTCGAAGCCTGCGCAGTGCGCAAGCTGAAGGACAAGACCGGGGTGGTCAGTCCGTATCTGGAGCAACTCGGAAGCTGGGGCGGTGCGGCGAGGGATCCGCGCGGCTGGTCCGCGACACACGCTTACTTCGCATTGCTGCCGGAGCACGCCGCCGGTGGCGCGCTGGGCGCCGATGCACAGTGGTTCGCGGTCGAGGGCGACAAAGTGAGGCCGAAGCTCGCCTTCGATCATGCCGTGATCCTTCAGGCGGCGGTGCAGCGTTTGCGCAGCAAGGTCGAGTACACGTCGTTGCCCGCCTATCTGATGCCGCCGGAGTTCACGCTGCCGGAACTGCAACGCACCTACGAGATCGTGCTCGATCGTCCGCTGGAGAAGAGCGCCTTTCGCACCCGCATGCTTGCCGCCGACCTGATCGAACCGGTCGCGAAAATGCGCAAGGGACCGAACCGGCCGGCGCAGCTCTACCGGCTCAAGAAGGCCAGGGCGCCGGTATTCTTTGCGCGGACGTTCAATCCGCCGGACTGAACGTCAAACCGAAAGATCGAAGCCCGGCGTCACGGCTCCGGTCAGGAATGACGCGAGAAACATCTTGCCGAGCACGTGCTTGCCCGAAGGCGTGCCGATCCTGAACCGGCCGGTGCGGCTGGCGGCTGCGAGTTCGGCAAGCGTCGGCGCCGCAAGACTCGTATCGGGCGTGGTGCGCCGGGCAGTCGCGGATGCGCTGAGCAACACGCCGGCATAATAGAGCCGGGTGAGGGCGCGCACCAATTTGAGGCGGCCGGCCAGTGCATCGTCCAGCGGTCGGCCAAGCCAGGCGCGATGCAGGATGGTTTCCAGTTCCGGCGTTCGCGCCAGGCTGTCGCCGATAATGGCGAGGTCGACCAGCGGATCGCTGCGGTAGGCGGATTCCCAGTCGATCATCCAGAGCCTGTTGCCGTCGAATAGAATGTTGCCCGGGAGCGAGTCGTTGTGGCTGGAGACCGAGTTCGCCTCGTCCCAGACATAGGTTGCGCGGACGCGTTCGAGATGAGCGTTGCAGCGGTCGAGCACGCCGGGTGCGAACAGCCCGGTGCGGCAGACATGGGCCCAGAGCCGGGCCACGATGTCGGGGTAGCGCACGAAGGCGGGAAAGGTCGGCGTCGCTTGCAGGCGCGCCAGCAATTCGCCGAGCGCCCTTGCAAGTCCGGGCAGGCCGCCGGGATAACAGTCGAGCGGTTGTCGCTGGATGAAATCCATCACCGCGACGCGCGCGGTCTCGTCGACGTAGTGGAGCCGCGGCGCGATGCCGGCCTCGGCCGCGATGCGCAGCGAGACATATTGATGTGGATTGCGCAGCGGGCTCGGTTCGCCTTCCATCCGCAACAGATAATGCCGACCGTCCGCATCGACCCGGAACAGCCGCGCCGCGGTGGCGCCGCCCGAGACCGGCATCACGCCATCGATATGCGCGGTGCCAAGAACTTGGCGCATCGCGGCGTGCGCGGCCTCGCGTTCCGTCGCGAGAAGGGTGTCGAAAGCAATCATGGATCTCGCAAGCGAGGGCTCAACGCTCGATGCGCCGCTGCCGCCGCTGTCCTTCCGCTTCGCTGTGCCGAAGCTGCAAGCGGTGCACGAAGACCTCGGCGGCATTGTGGATGTGCACGCGGCTCAGGCGCTCGGCGGCATCGCCGTCGCCGGCAATCACGGCGTCGAGAATTCCGGCATGCTCGTCCCAGATGTTGTCGGGCATTTTCTGGTCGCCGCGCAGCACTTCGCCCATGATGCGGCGCAGATAGGGCCAATGCGGCTCGGTGGTCTGATCGATCAGCGGGTTGCCGGACAGTTCGCACAGGAAGCCGTGAAACTTCATGTCGGCTTCGATCTGTGCGTTGAGCACGCCGCTCGCGATCGCGGTGCGGCCTGCCGTAAGAAAGGCAGGACCCTCCTTGGCGGCGCGCTTGGCGCCGTGCTCGGCCGCCATCCGTGCCGCGAGACCGTCGAGCATCGCCCTGATCTCATAGAGGTTGCGGGCGAAATCGACATCGAGCGGCGGCACGATGAGGCCGCGCCCCGGCGCCTCGCGCACCAGGCCGCGGGTCTTCAGCAGCAGCAGCGCCTGCTGCACCGGATGGCGCGACACGCCATAGGCCTGCGCCAGTTCATCCTGAATCAGGCGGGTGTTCGAGGGCAGATCGCCATCGACAATCTCGGAAATGATCGTCTCGACAACCCGTTCGACCAGGGTCGGCTGTGCGGGGATCGTGCGCATGCGGTCTCCATAAATCCCACTGGAACCTATCATTTCGGCCCTTAAAAGACGATTGCCTGGCATTCGAATTCAGTATATGAATTCCGAATTCAAAGCTCGAGGGCGCGACGATCGCCCCGACAGGGAGGATAGCGGTGGCGGGCGGACCTGTGGTGCGCAGCGTTGATCGTGGCTCGGATTGCGGCGAACGCGCCGGTCCGGTCGTTCTGGCGTTGCTTCGCCGGATCGTGCTCGGCACTGAACTCCCACATTGCGATCGGCCGACGTTCCTCGCCTGGAGGGCAGCATGAGCGGTCTGCGCAGTCCGGGACAGATGTTGTCGGTTCACGCCAGGCTTCGCCCCGACGATGTCGGGATTCGCGATCTCGATCGGTCACTCACATTCCGGCAATGGAATGCGCGTGCGTGCAGGCTGGCAAATGCGTTGCTCGCGCTCGGGCTGAACAAGGGCGATCGCGTCGCGGTGCTCGCCTATAACTGCATCGAATGGGGCGAGATCTACGCGGCGACCGCGAAATCGGGCCTAGTCGCAGTACCGGTCAACTTCCGGCTGGTCGGACGCGAGATCCGCTACATCGCCGAGGATGCTGGGATTGCCGCGCTGATCGTGCAGCACGATCTGGTCGAATTGATCGATGAGATCCGCGATCAGCTCACGCTGCCGCGCGATCGCTTCATCCTGTTCGGTGCCGCCACCCCGCGCACCGGGTTTCGCCTCTATGAGGCGTTGCTGGCCGGCGCCAGCGACGACGAGCCGACGGAGAACGTTGCCCCCGGCGATCCCTGGACCCTGATGTACACCTCGGGCACGACGGGCAATCCGAAGGGCGTGGTGCGCAATCATCTCGGTGCCGCGCATCTGTCGCTAGTCACGAGCGTCGAGCTCGGCATTCGCAGCAACGACACCGCCTTGCTGGCGATGCCGATGTGCCATGCCAATTCGCTGTATTTCTTCGGCGCTTTCACCACGTGCGGCGCGGCCTGCACGATCTATTCGCGCAAGGCGTTCGATCCCGAGAATTTCCTGCGCGCGCTCGCCGGTGGCGGCGCGACCTTCACCTCGCTGGTCCCGACCCACTACATCATGCTGCTCGGGCTCAGTGCGGCGGTTCGCGCGTCCTGCGACCTGACCCGGGTGACACGCCTGATGATCTCCTCGGCGCCGGCGCGGCCCGACACCAAGCGCGCCGTGATGGAGATGTTTCCGAACTCCGGTCTGTTCGAGCTTTACGGCGCGACCGAGACCGGATGGGTCACCATGCTGCATCCGGACGAGCAGTTCAGCCATCTCGGCTCGGTCGGCCGCGAATGCGTCGGATCGGCGCCGATCAGGATTCTGGACGAGCAGGGTCAGGAAGTGCCCGATGGCGAGGCCGGCGAGCTCTATTCCTGCACGCCCTATACATTCGACGGCTATTGGGGATTGCCCGAGAAGACGCGCGCGGCCTTCCATGGCGCCTATTGTACGGTCGGTGACATGGCGCGCCGCGACGAGGCGGGGTTCATCCGGCTGGTCGACCGCAAGAGCAACATGATCATCTCCGGCGGCGAGAACATCTACCCGTCGGAGGTGGAGACGCTGGTCGGCGGCCATCCGATGGTGAAGGACGTCGCCGTGATCGGCGTTCCCGACGAAAAATGGGGCGAGCGCGTCCATGCCGTCGTGGTGCCGCATGACGGCGTACCGATCGATGAGGCCACGTTGCAGGACTGGGTGCGCACGCGCATCGCCGGTTACAAGTGCCCGAAATCCTATGCCTTCATCGCCGAGACCGAAATGCCGCGAAACGCGACCGGCAAGGTGCTGCATCGTGAGCTGCGGGCGCGCTTCGGCGGTCAAGCCGGAGGAAAGCCATGAAGCTCTCGCCTGACAGTGTCGCCGCGCTGATCGCGCGGATGTTGAAACGACGCGGCGTGCAGCGGGTCTACGCGCTGTGCGGCGGCCACATCATGCCGATCTGGATGCGGCTCGATGCCGAGGGCATCCGCATCGTCGACGTGCGCGACGAGCGCGCCGCCGTGCATATGGCGCAGGCCGAGGCCGAACTGACCGGCGGCCTCGGCGTCGCGCTGGTCACCGCGGGGCCGGGATTGACCAATGCCATCACCGGCATTGCCAACGCCCATATCTCGCGCGCGCCGGTCCTGGTGATATCGGGAACCAGCCCGCGGCCGCAGGAGAACCGCGGCGGTTTGCAGGATCTCGACCAGGCCGGCCTCGTGCGCGGCATCACGCGCTATGCGCGCACCGTGCGCGAGCCGTCGCTGGCGCTCGCCGAGCTCGACGAGGCGATCTCGCGCGCATTCGGCGAGGCCGGCGAGCCGGGGCCCTGCTACATCGACTTTCCCACCGACACGCTGCGCGCCGAGGTGCCGAAGGCGCTGCAACTCGACGAGCATCTCCGCCCGAAGCCACCGGTCGTCATGGCGCCCGATCCGCAGCGTGTCGCCGCGGCCGTCGATCTGCTGTGGTCGGCGCGGCGCGTGCTCGTGATCTCCGGCCGCGGCGCCCGCAACGCCGCGCCTGAACTGACCGCGCTGCTCGATCGGCTCGGCGCGGTCTATCTCGATACCGGAGAGAGCCGCGGCCTCGTGCCCGATGATCATCCCTCCATCGTGGCCGCGATGCGCGGCGCCGTGATGGGCGACGCTGACGTGGTGGTGACGGTCGGTCGCCGGCTGGATTTCCAGCTCGCCTTCGGATCGCCCGCGATCTTCCGCGATGCGCGCTTCGTGCGGATCGGCGACACGCCGGGTGAAGTTCGCGACAACCGGCGCGGCGAGGTCGAGCTGTTCGGCTCGGTCGCCGAGACGCTTCGCGCCATGCTGGCGCATGCCGGCAACCGTGCCTCGCAAGTCGAGTCCGAATGGGCGGCGCGATTGCGGGGCGAGCATCTTGCCCGCGCGGCGAAACTGCGCCTGGCAATGGAGCAGGCGGCACCCGGTTCCGACGGCAAGCTGCATCCGAACCGCGTCCTCGCCGCCGTGCAGGAGGCGGTCGGCCCCGATGCCGTCGTCATCACCGATGGCGGCGACTTTCTCTCCTTTGCGCGCGTCGCGCTCAATGCGCGCACGATGCTCGATCCCGGGCCGTTCGGCTGCATCGGCATCGGTGTGCCCTACGGCATCGCCGCGAGCCTGGTGCATCCGGATCGGACGGTGCTGGTCGCGACCGGTGACGGCGCGTTCGGCTTCAACGCCATCGAGATCGACACTGCCGTGCGCCACAAGGCGCCGGTGCTGATCGTCGTCGCCAACAACGGAGCCTGGCAGATCGAGGTGCACGATCAGAAGGTTACGCATGGAAAAGTGGTGGGCACGCAGCTGCAATGCTGCGATCACGCCGCAATGGCGCGCAGCTTCGGCATGCATGCCGAGCGCGTCGAGACCGAGGCACAACTCGGTCCCGCGATCTTGCGTGCACTGGCTAACCGGCCGGCGTTGCTCGACATGGTCGTAACGCCAGAGGCCATATCGTCCGACGCGAAGAGCGGATTGGCGTGGGTTCCAGACTTGCAGCCGCTCGAAGCATGGGACAAAGCTGAACGGTCATGGAGGGAGAAAGCCTGATGCCGTTCAAGCGAGTCGCGCTTCGCGTCGCAACATGCGTGAGATTGTTTGCGTTGCCATCGTTCTGCCTGATCAGCGCGTTCGGAGTAGCTGGCGGCGCGGTCGCAAGCGATTCACTTCAAATCGTGGATGCGCGTGTGCCGGCGGCCGACAAAGAGGGCGGGGACCTTCCCTTGACGATGACGATCAGGAATGAGGCCGATAGCGCCGATGCACTGCTCCGCGTTCGTTGCCCGGTGGCAAACTTTTCTGAGCGCCACATTGTCGACCGCGGCGAAGGCGCACCAGCCATGCGTTCGATTCCGAACATTCCTGTGCCTGCGAAGGCTACGCTCGAGTTGAAGCGCGACGGCTATCACGTCATGCTGCTTCAGTTGCGTCAGGCACTCGCGCCGGGCGAGACGTTCAAATGCGCGATCGTTTTTCAGAAGGCTGGAACAATCGAGACGGAGGTACAGGTCCAGAAGTGACCCACGATTTGTGACTAAGCACGGCGGCGGATGGCACAGCCATTCGTCGGGACTCAAGGCTTCTCGCGTGATCGCCCGTATGTGACGGGTGATTCGATCAATGAAGAATGCTGGATCCGGAGGAAACAAACCTATGGCAAGGTTGAATTGGGTTAAATCGCATATGCTCGCAGCGGCAGTAGCATCCGCAGCGACCTTCGCGGGCTCTTTCGCGCTCGCCGACGATGTCAGCCAGGAGCGACTGCTCAACGCTGACAAGGAAGCAGGCAACTGGCTGCACCATCACAAGAACTATTCGGCGACCCGGTTCTCGTCGCTGACCGACATCAACAAGGACAACGTCAAGAATCTGAAGGTCGCTTGGACCATGCATCTCGGCGGCGTCGAGGGTGGCGGGATCTGGTCGCATGGCGGATTGGAGGGAACTCCGATCGTCGAGAACGGATTCATCTACGTCACCGATGGCTGGGGCTCGGTCTACAAGATCGACGCCCATGGCGGCAAAGGCGTGATGGTCTGGAAGATGGATCCCAAGACTGATCACGACTGGGCCGGCGCGGTCGCCTGCTGCGGCGTCGACAATCGCGGTGTCGCGTTGTGGAACAACCTCGTCATCTCGCACACGCTCGACGGCCGCCTGGTCGCCACCAACAAGGAGACCGGACAGGTCGCCTGGCAGCGTCAGGTCGCCGATCCCGACAAGGGCGAGGTGATCACCGGCGCACCGCTGATCGTCAAGGACATGGCTATCTCGGGCGTCGGCGGAGCCGAATACGGCATTCGCGGCTGGATCGCGGCGACCGATCTGAAGACGCAGAAGGAAGTGTGGCGCACCCACACCATTCCGGGCAAGGACGAGCCCGGCTCGGAGACCTGGAAGGACGACAAGAACGCCAAGGCGAGCGGTGGCGGATCGACCTGGGTCACCGGCAGCTACGACCCGGCAACCAACACGATCGTGTGGGGCGTCGGCAATCCCGGCCCGGACTGGGACAATGAATACCGTCCCGGCGACAATCTCTACACTGACTCTTCGCTTGGTCTTGACGCCGACACCGGCAAGATCAAGTGGCACTACCAGCACACGCCGAACGATCCGTTCGACTATGACAGCGTCGCGGAGAACGTGCTGGTCGACGTCCCCGGTCCGAACAACTCGACGCTGAAGCTCGCGCTCGAAGCCGACCGCAACGGCTTTGCCTATGCGATCGACCGCAACACCGGCAAGTTCATCTGGGGTCTGCCCTTCGTCAAGAAGGTGACCTGGACCAAGGGTCTCGACCCCGAGTCCGGCAAGCCGGTGGAGTACGATCCGAAGCAGGGCGTTCAGAAGTACAACGCCTCGGTGACGCCGAGCCGCACCAACAAGGAAACGGACATCTGCCCCGGCAACATGGGCGGCAAGAACTGGCCGCCGACTGCGTACAACCCGAACCTGAAGCTCTGGTACATTCCCGTCATCGAGAGCTGTAACCACATCAAGGTCGAGGAGATGACGCCGGACAAGGTCAAGCCGCGCGAATTCTTCACCGGCGGCGGCCCGAGCCAGCCGTTCAAGATCACCGGCAGCGTGACTGCGATCGACGTCACGACGGGCAAGGTGGCAGGGAAGGCGGAGACCCAGTTCCCGAACCTCGGCGGCATACTGGCGACGCCTGACCTCGTGTTCTCCGGACAGCCGTCCGGCGAGGTGATCGCCTATGACGCCAAATCGCTGAAGGAGCTCTGGCAGTTCAACACCGGCGGCGGACTCAACGCGCCTCCGATGACGTTCTCGGTGGACGGCAAGCAGTACATCGCGGTGCTGGTCGGCCTCGGCGGTGCGTGGGACAAGTGGTTCATCGACTCCACGCCCGAGTTGAAGCGGATGCAGCCGGGCTCGATGCTCTACGTGTTCGCCCTTTGACGTCACAAGCGCGGGAGGCTTCCGAGCGAAGCCTCCCGCGTTCGGTTTGGCCAAGAGAAGAAACAATGAAGCAAAAACGGCTGATTGGCGCGTGGCTCGGCTGCGCGCTGGCGATGGGATTGACGGTCGCGGCACATGCACAATCGGCGAGCGATCCGACCGATGCGGGCAAGGCGGTGTTCAAGCGCGGCAATTGCGTCGGCTGCCACAAATGGCACGGCAATGGCGGGGGCGGCTATGGCGGCGACGCGCTGTCGCTGCGCAAGACCGAGCTGACGCGCGAGCAGATCATCGAGACGGTCAGCTGCGGCCGGCCGGGGACCGGCATGCCGTTCTTCGTGCGCGGCTCCTATGACACCATGAAATGCTATGGAATGAGCCGGCAGGATGCTGGCGGTCAAATGCCGCCCGAGGCGAACGTGTTCCTGCGGCCGAACGAGATCGAGGCCGTGGCGGACTACGTGCTCGCGCACGTCAAGGGCAAGGGCGAACCAAACTACGACGAATGCATCGCCTTCTTCGGCGATGGCTCACGTGTCTGCAACATCTACAAGGAGGCCGGGCACGCCGCCGCGCCGTCCGACCAGAGCGAGAAGAAGCCATGAGCAAGCATCGATCGGTCATCCGCGGGTTGGTCTTCGCCGCCACCGTTGCGGCTGCCGTGCCGGCGATGGCGACAGCCGGAGACCTGCGCGACATCACTGTCGGGATGGACATCAGCAAGGTTCCCGACGCGGGATACATCAATTTGACCTGTGTCGGCGAGAAGACCCACAGACTGGCGGACTGGGCGCAGTGGCCGAATTGCCCGGCCGGGCCCGACCAGCTGCGCGGCGTCAGCTTTGAGTATGATCGTGAGACCGCGCGCGAAGGCACCATGGTGGCCGGCCATCCGGCGATCCTGACCGTGATGATCGACAAGGACGCCAAGATCGCGGCGCTGACGATCGAGACCGATCCGAAGGCGCGGCTCTATCTGCGCAAGAAGGCATTCCTGCTCGGCCTGCAGGCGAAGTCGCGCTATGGCGAGGACGGCTGGACCTGCTCGGATGCACAGCCTGCCGGCGACAAGCAGGAGGTCGGCGGCGTTTTCGTCAACGAGCGTTGCACCAAGACCACTGATGGCCGATCGATCGAGATCGAGCGCAAGCTCTATCGCGAGCCGAACAAGGACCTCAAGGACTTCACCGACGAAAGCCGGATCACGATCCGCCGCGCCGGATCGTGAGCTCAATCGAGCACATCGTCGATCTCAGGTTTCGATCGGGGCTGCGTCGATGTCGATCTGCGGGAGCAGGCCAGGGGACTGCCGTTCGACCAGCTCGCGCATCTTGCCGATGATCGCCTTCGCCGCCGCCGAGATGATCGAGCCCGGGCCGGCGACCGTGATGACGAGCGGTGGCGTCCGGTCGGTGTCGGTCAGCCGCATCGCAATCGCGCTCAGGCCTGGCGTTCCCATGTCGCGCGTGTAAGCGAAGCCCTGTCGGCGGATCGTCGCCAGCGCCGGCTGGATATCGCCGAAGCGGACGGCGGATGACGGCGCTTCCTCGGCATTGATCCGCTGCACGATCCGCCGCGCGTCCTCGTCGTTCATCAGGCTCAGGAACACCCGGCCCGGAGTGGAATGGGTCAACAGCCGCCGCGCGCCGGGCTCCAGATAATAGCGCACCGGCGTCGTGCCTTGCAGCACGCGGATGTACTGGCTGTAGAGCTGATTGCGCGCCACGACGAAGGTCGTCAGCCGCGTCGCCTCATGCAGCTCGTGGGTGATCGCATCGAGCGTGACGCCCGGAAGCGTCTGGTTGTTGAGCCAGCCGCCGAGCAGCGCGACACGGACTGTTGGCAGATAGCTGCGTGTCTGCCGGTCATGGTCGAGATAGCCGAGCTCGACGAGGCTCTTCAGCAGCGCCGACGTGCTCGACGGCGGATAGTTCAGCCGCCGCGCGATCTCGGTCATTGCCGCCGGCCGCTCGATCTCGGCGAAATACTCGAAAATGCGGAGCACGCGCTGCGCCGATTTGACGACGGACGGATCCGGACTGCCGTCGGCGGCACGAAACAATTCGGCATGCCGGTTGGCTTCGATCACCGTCGCCGAGGGATCGTCGGGCTGCGCCCGGACCCGGTCGGCGACGATGCGCCGGCGGCCTCGGCGGGATGGCGGCGCGTTGTCGGAGCGAGCTCCCTTCATCTGTTGCCGTTCATGTCCTTGGTGCGTCGCAACATGCTGCACGTCTCGCGGCGAGTGTGCCGCGAAACCAATCGAGGTCAACGGTTTCGAGTGCGCCCCCGCGCGCGGCATTTCCTCCACGTATCTGAAATTATTTCCGCGTGGTGGACATCGCCGCGATGGTTCTCGATGTTGCAGCGAGAGTTTGAACACCGGGGCTGGCATCCCGCACAGCGGTACGGCTGGTGCGACGTCACCCCAAACAAGGAGAGCCAGATGCAGATGAGTGCGCACGACCTTCGCAACCCTGACGAAGCCGCAGAGCCGGCCGATCCGGCCCGCCACATCTCCCATGATTGCGCCGGCCTCAACTTCTACGACCTCGACCGCGGGCTTCGCAGTCTGCTCGGCCTGTATCTGTCGCGCGCGGATCGCGAAACGCTGGAGCCGCACTTCCATCGCCTGGGCGCGTTGGCGGGAGGCCGGCTCGACCAGCTTGCGAGAATCGCCGACAAGCATGCGCCGGTGCTCAATCCAAGGGACGCCTACGGCCGCGACGAGGACTGGATCGACTATCATCCGGCCTACCGCGAGATGGAGGCGATCGCCTTCGGAGATTTCCAGTTTCATGCGATGAGCCATCGCGCCGGCGTGCTCGGCATGGACCGGCCGCTGCCGGCGGTGGCAAAGTACGTGTTCCAATATCTGTTCGTGCAGTCCGAGTTCGGGCTGATGTGCCCGATCAGCGTCACCGACACCTCAACGCACCTGATCCGCAAGTTCGGCTCCGACGAGCTCAAGGCCTATCTGCTGCCGAAGATGTTGTCGGACGACATGGCGAGCCTGTGGAAGGGCACGCAGTTCATGACCGAGCGGGCCGGCGGCTCCGATGTCGGCGCGATCGAGACCGTGGCGCGCCGCGATGGCGACGTCTGGCGTCTGACCGGCGACAAATGGTTCTGCTCGCATGCCGATGCCGATGTCGCGCTGATGCTGGCGCGGCCGGAAGGCGCGCCCGCGGGCACCAAAGGACTCGCGCTGTTCGCGCTGCCGCGGCGTCTGAAGAACGGCCGCCGCAACAGCTACCGGATCGTGCGGCTCAAGGACAAGCTCGGCACCAAATCGATGGCGTCGGGCGAAATCCGTCTCGACAATGCGGTGGCCTATCTGGTCGGCGATCCCACGGCGGGCCTGAAGCAGATGATGGAGCAGGTCAACCTGTCACGGCTGTCGCACGGCGTGCGGGCTGCTGCGATGATGCGGCGGTGCGTCAACGAGGCGGTGGTCAGCGCCACCTCGCGGACGGCGTTCGGCCAGCGCGTGATGGATTTTCCGCTGCTGCGTCGTCAGCTGATGAAGCTGATCGTGCCGACCGAGCAGGCGCTGTCGATGATGCTGGTCGCCGCGCACGCGATGGACGAGGCCAATGCCGGTTCGGCGCAGGCGAGGGACCTGCTGCGCATCCTGACGCCGTTGCTGAAGTACCGCGCCTGCCGCGACAACATTCCGGTCGCGACAGGTGCGATGGAGGTGCGCGGCGGCAACGGCTACATTGAGGAGTGGGTGCAGCCGCGGCTGGTGCGCGATGCCCATGTCGGCGTGCTGTGGGAGGGCACCAGCAACATCAATGCGCTCGACATCATCACGCGCGCCGTCGGCAAGAGCGGCGCGCACAAGGCCCTGGCTGCGGTGCTGCATGCGCGCCTCGCTGAGGCGAAGGCGCTGCCCGCGCCGTTCCGCCAGCGCCTTGGCACCGCGCTCGACCGCGCGATCGCCTTTGCCGCGCAAGTCGCGGCCGATCGCGGGGCGGAGCATGCAGCGCGGCTTGCCGCCAGCGCGCTCTACCACGCGGCATCGGCGATCACGCTCGCCTGGGAGGGATGCCAGGCGGAGGTCGACGCACGGCGGCTGTTGCTGTCGCGCTTCGTGCTCGAGCACCGCCTGACCGCGAAGGACCCGTTGGCGCCGAGCGATGATGCATGGGAACGCGACGCGATCGCGCTGGTGCTCGGCGAGAGGCCGGTCACTGTCGCTCAGGCCGCCGAGCTGCTGGCGGCCTGACGGCCATAAGCGCGCCGAAGAGAAAACAAGCAATGCGGAGGAAGTCCTTGTCATGCAAATGAGGCGAGCGGTTGCGATCGCGTTCATGGTTGTGCTCTGCCTGGCAGGTGCTGAGCTTGCCTGGGCCCAGATCTCCGGCGACGTGGTGCGGATCGGTGTGATCAACGACATGTCGGGCCTCTACTCCGATCTCGGTGGCGAAGGCTCGGTGGAGGCCGCCCGGCTGGCGATCGAGGATTTCGGTCCGACCGTGCTTGGCAAGAAAATCGAACTGGTGTCGGCGGATCACCAGAACAAGCCCGACATCGCGGCGGGCATCGTACGCCGCTGGATCGATGGGGACGGTGTCGATCTGATTGCCGACGGTGGCAATTCGGCAACGGCGCTGGCCATTCAGGGCATCACCCGCGACAAGAAGCGCATCTTCGTGATTTCCGGGCCTGGCAGTTCCGATCTGACCGGAAAGCAGTGCTCGCCTTACGGTTTTCATTTCGCTTACAGCACTTACGCTGAAGCTTCCGCCGTCACCAAGGCGATGCTGAAGAACGGTGCTGATACGTGGTTCTTCCTGACCGCGGATTACGCCTTCGGTCACGCGCTGGAGCGTGACGCATCGGGCTTCATCACAGCCGCAGGCAGCAAGGTCGTGGGCGCGGTGCGTCATCCGCTCGGCGTGTCCGATCTCTCCTCATTTCTGTTGCAAGCGCAGAACTCCAAGGCGAAGGTGATCGCGCTTGCGAATGCGGGAGGCGATACCGTCAACAGCCTCAAGCAGGCCGCGGAGTTCGGCATCGGGAAATCGGCCGACCAGAGCATTGTCGCGCTTCTGATGTTGATCACCGACGTGCACTCGCTCGGCCTGCAAGCGGCACAAGGCATTCGCTATGCCACTTCGTTCTCGTGGACCCAGAGTGAGGCAACCCGTGCGTTCGGGCATCGCTTCATGGCGCGTCGGCACGGGCAGGCGCCGACCATGATCCAGGCAGGTGTCTACAGCGGCGTGATGCATTATCTAAAGGCAGTGCAGGCGGCCGGAACCGACGATGCCGACGCCGTTGCCACGGCCATGCGCAAGCTTCCCGTCAACGACTTCATGACGCAGAATGCACCGATCCGCGAGGATGGACAGGTAATGCGCTCGATGTATCTCGTCCAGGCCAAATCGCCTTCCGAATCGCGCGAACCTTGGGACTATGAGAAGGTGATCGCGACGATTTCGCCTGATGAAGCCTGGCGGCCGCTTGCGGAGGGCGGTTGCCCGTTCGTGCAGGCGAAAGGCCAGTGATGTCAGTGTCGCTGTGCTAATGCCGCGCCAGCAGCGCCACGATGATCAAAGCGAGGATCGCGCACAGCACCTTCCAGAACGTCACGGGATCACGGTCGTGCAGCGATTTGCGGGCCGTGACGGCGGGACCGGCCCAGGTCGCGCCGTTCTCCAGTTCGTGCGCGAACTCGATGGCGTCGCCGAATCTTTGCGCTGGTTCGATGCTGAGCGCCTTGCCGATCACGGCATCGAGCCAGGCCGGAAGGTCCGGCCGGTAGCGTGACAGCGGTGACGACTTGCCGAAGCGCGGCCGCGAGAACGGCTCTATTTCGCCGAACGGATAGTTCGCGGTGAACATGCGATAGACCGTGACGCCGAGCGCGAACAGGTCGGAGGCCTCGTCGCCGGCCTTGCCGCCGAACAATTCGGGCGCCATGTAACTTGCGGTGCCCGGAATGTCCTCGGCGGGAAAATCCTCCAGCAGCGGCACCCGCGCGACGCCGAGATCGACCAGCCGCAGGCCGCCATCCCTGAGCAGGATCACATTGTCCGGCTTGATGTCGCGATGGATGATGCCGGCGCGGTGCAGTGCGGTTACCGCGCGCACCAGCTTGGTGGCGATGTCGATGCCTTCGGCAAGCGACAGCCGTGGCGAGCGCGTCAGCCGCTGCTCCAGCGTTTCGCCTTCATAGAGCGGCATCGCCGAATAGAGCCGGGTCTGCCGCTCGGCCGGCACCTCGATGATCTCGCCGATCCACAGGCTGCGCACCCGCGCCGCGACCCACGCCTCGCGCACGAAAGCGAGGCGGTAGGAGCCCTCGCTGGCGACCCGCGGATGCGGAAATTTCAGCACGACCTCGCGGCCTGCGTGCTTGTCGGTCGCCTTGAACAGGCGGCTGTAGCGTCCGTCGGACAGTACGTCGCCGAGCGCGAAATCGTCGATCACGTCGCCCGTCTCGGGCAGGTCGAGGATCGGCAGTGTCGCGATCGCGTGCGTGAGCTCGTCGCGATCCGCCGGCGGCAGATCGACGATGTCGAGCACCGCCGCGGTGGCATTGTCGCTGCCGCCGGCCGCAAGCGCGGCCTCGACGATGCTGCGCGCCGACTCCTCCGGCGGCGTACGCTCTTCCAGCAATTGCTGAAGTCGGGAATCGCCGAGCGCGCCGTGAACCCCGTCGCTACAGATCAACAACCGATCGTGTTGCCGCAGTCCGGCCGAGGTGGTGTCGAAACGGGCGAACTCCTCGAATCCGATGGCGCGGCTGAGCATGTGCGCAAGCTCGCCGCGGCCGGCGATATGGTCCTGCGTCAGGCGCTCTAATCGTGCTTCGCTCAGGCGGTAGACGCGGGTGTCGCCGATATGGATCACATGGCACGTCCGCCGCGACAGGATGACGGAAGAGAAGGCGCAGGCCATGCGGCTGCGCGCGGCATCGACGCGGCCCTGGCCATAGATCCAGCCATTGGCGGCCTCCAGCGCCCGCGCTGCGCGACGGCGAACGCCGAGTGTCTCCGGCAGGGAATAATAGGCGTCGATGAAGCTGCGAACGGCGATCTCCGCGGCCTCGCGTCCGCCCTTGTGCCCGCCGACGCCGTCGGCGACCGCGGCCACGACATCGCGATGCATGGCGCTTGGTCGGCCGAGGCAGGCCGCGACGTAATCTTCATTGGCGGCGCGCTTGCCGGTCTCGCTGGCGAAACCGACGCGAACGCCCAGATCCGGTTGCGCGCCGTTCGCCACGTCCGAGCTATCCTCTCCCGGGGGAGCGGGCCGTCAGACGCGCGCTCCCGACACCGCGCCCCAGGTGGTGCGCCAGCGGACCTTGACCATGGCAAGTCCGATGAAGCCAAGCAACGCCAGCGCGCCAAAGAACAGGAAGCCGGCGCCGAAGCCCCCGGTCATGCCCTTGGCGGTGCCGAGGGTTTGCGCCAGGAAGAAGCCGCCGATGCCGCCGGCGCAGCCGACGAGGCCGGTCATCAGGCCGATCTCGTGGCGGAAGCGGAGCGGGATCAGCTGGAACACGGCGCCATTGCCCATTCCGAGCGCCAGCACGCCGATCGAGAACAGCAGCACCGAGATCCAGGCGATCCGCGGCATGTTGCTCAACACCCAACCGCCCTGCGTCGGCGTCGCCGGGCCCTCCGGCATGAAGGCGATCACGACATAGGCGGCGACGACGACACCGAACAGGATCGACAGCGAGCGAATGCCGCCGATCCGGTCGGCGATCATGCCGCCGACGGGGCGGAATCCGGAGCCGAAGGCGACGATCAGTGCGACCAGCATGCCGGCCGCGACGCCCGAGACGTGATACTGCACGGTGAAATACAGAGGCAATGCGTTGGCGAGGCCGACGAAGCCGCCGAAGGTGATGAAGTAGAAGAACATGAACCAGCGGGTATCGGAGTCCTTCAGCAGCGTACCGTAGGCTTTCAGCGAAATCGGCTTACGTTCGCCTGGCGCGTCCTTGGCTGCGAACGCGTAATAGGCGAGCACCATCAGCATCGGAATCAGCAGGCACCCGAATACGGCCTGCCAGCCCCAATGCTCGGCGATCGAGGGCGCCAGTAGCGTATCGAGCACGACGCCCATATTGCCGGCGCCGGCGATGCCCATGACGACCCCCTGATATTGCGGCGGATACCAGCGGCTGGCCTGAGGCAGGGCGACCGCGAACGAGGCACCGCCGACGCCGAGTGCGACGCCGAACAGCTCGATCGCGAGCTTGCTGTTCAATCCGAACTGCCAGACCGCTAGGGTCGCGGCGATCACCACGAGCTGGGCAATGATGCCGGTGCGCTTGGCGCCGATGACGTCGGCGAGAATGCCCATCGGCACACGTAGCAGGGCACCGGCCAGCACGGGGATGGCGACGAGGGTGAACTTCTCGTTCACGGCCAGATTCATGTCGCGCGCGATG
This sequence comes from Bradyrhizobium sp. UBA2491, assembly GCF_002341725.1. Taxonomy (NCBI): domain Bacteria; kingdom Pseudomonadati; phylum Pseudomonadota; class Alphaproteobacteria; order Hyphomicrobiales; family Nitrobacteraceae; genus Bradyrhizobium; species Bradyrhizobium sp. UBA2491. Next base: position 226,699 of record NZ_DDOP01000015.1, on the reverse strand, counting down.
TAGACGATCAATGGTCCAAGCGCGACCCACGCCATGAAACTGATGTCGAAATACAGGAACGCGGCGAGCAGTGTCGGCCAGTGACCGGCTTTCTTGAACTCGGCAAGTTTCATCGCAAGCATCTCGCGGTGATGCGGCGGAGACTGCCGCAGACGCGCGGCCCTCTCAGGCGCAGACAGATCGAATGTGGGTGAATGTGTGCGCGCGCTCGTCGTTGAGACGCACTCCGGCAACAGATGAGGTCAGCAATTTGCGTGCCATCGAGGCGATCGCGCCGCTTTGCCTTGCAGTCGCAAGACGTTGTCGCGAGATCGCGAACCGCATTCGGCGATCGGAACTGGCTTGGCTTGCATCACGCGTCGCCACGCAAACACGCAGGCTGATGCTTTCTTGTGCGATACGCTCCGGGTAGCTGACGGCGCTTCGATAGCGAGTTCGCGATCGCCGTCGCCAACGTCGATGCTGTGATGCACAAGAGATCATCGGCGTGGCTAAAAAATCGGCCGGCTATTGCGATGGCGCGTCATTGGACTGTTTCGGTGCGCCTCGAAACCAATTGATTTTGTTGCCGGATTTGTCTTCCGGGATTTGGCACGCGTTTTGAATACCAATCGATAACGGAACATCGATCGTCATCGACGACGGTCTGCGCCCGCGGCTGGGCTTCCTCCAACTCCAAACCTTTATCGGTGTCGATCAACGACGCGCGCCGCGTCGCTGGGCAACGCCGTCGGATTTGAAAGGCAGACCATGCTCGACAAGGTGACGAAGCAGAAGCTCGTGGTGATCGGCAACGGAATGGCCGGCATCCGCACGGTGGAGGCGCTGCTCGAGCGCGCGCCCGATCTCTACGACATCACGGTGTTCGGCTCGGAGCCGTACGGCAATTACAACCGCATCCTGCTGTCGCCGGTGCTCGCCGGCGAGAAGACCGTCGACGACATCATGCTCAACACCGTCGACTGGTACGAGGACAACAACATCACCCTGCGCAAGGGTGAGACGGTCACCATGATCGACCGCCGCAGCTGCGAGGTCGTCACCGAGGCGGGCGCCCGCGTTCCCTATGACCGGCTGCTGATCGCGACCGGCTCGAACCCGATCGTGCTGCCGCTGCCGGGTAAGGAGCTGCCGGGGGTGATCGGCTTCCGCGACATCCACGACGTCGATCGCATGATCAAGGCCTCGACCGACTATCGCAACGCGGTCGTGATCGGCGGCGGCCTGCTCGGCCTCGAAGCCGCCAACGGCTTGATGAAGCGCGGCATGAACGTCACGGTGGTGCATCTGCTGGATACCTTGATGGAGCGACAGCTCGATCCGGTGGCCGGCGGTCTGCTGCGCAAGTCGCTGGAAGAGCGCGGCATGGTGTTCAAGATGCCGGCGCAGACCCAGGCGATCCTCGGCGAGGACCGCGTCACCGGCGTGCGCTTCGGCGACGGCACCGAGCTGCCGGCTGACCTGGTGGTGATGGCGGTCGGCATCCGTCCGAACTTCGAGCTCGCCAAGAAGGCCGGGCTGTATTGTGAGCGCGGCATCGTCGTCTCCGACACCATGCAGACCTATGACGGCCGCATCTATGCGGTCGGCGAATGCGTGCAGCACCGCCGCCAGACCTACGGTCTGGTCGCGCCGCTGTTCGATCAGGCCAAGGTCTGCGCCAACCACCTCGCGATGAAGGGCTTTGCCACCTATGACGGCTCGGTCACCTCGACCAAGCTGAAGGTCACCGGCATCGACCTGTTCTCGGCCGGCGATTTCGCGCCGGGGCCGGACAAGGAGGAGATCGTGCTGCAAGACGCCAATCGCGGCGTCTACAAGCGCATCATCCTGAAGGACAAGAAGATCGTCGGCGCCGTGCTCTATGGCGACACCATCGATGGCCCCTGGTACTTCCAGCATCTGCGCGACGGCACCGACGTCTCGCACATGCGCGAGCGCCTGGTGTTCGGCGCCGCCAATCTCGGCGATGGCGGCGTCAGCGGCCAGAACTCGGTCGCCGCGATGAGCGACGAGACCGAAATCTGCGGCTGCAACGGCGTCTGCAAGGGCGCGATCGTCAAGGCGATCTCGGAGAAGAAGCTGTTCACGCTCGACGACGTCCGCGCCCACACCAAGGCATCGTCGTCCTGCGGTTCCTGCACCGGCCTGGTCGAGCAGGTGCTGGCGTTCACGCTCGGCGGCGATTATTCGGCGGCGCCGAAGGTCAAGCCGCTGTGCAAATGTACCGACCACAGCCACGACGATGTTCGCCGCGTCATCGTCGAGCAGCAGCTCAAGACCATTCCGGCCGTGATGCGCTTCATGGAGTGGAAGACGCTCAATGGCTGCCATTCCTGCCGTCCCGCGCTGAACTACTATCTGCTCGCGACCTGGCCCGGCGAGTATCGCGACGACCAGCAGTCGCGCTTCATCAATGAGCGCGTCCACGCCAACATCCAGAAGGACGGCACCTATTCGGTGGTGCCGCGGATGTGGGGCGGCGTCACCACGCCGAGCGAGTTGCGTGCGATCGCCGACGTCGCAGAGAAGTTCAACATCCCGACGGTGAAGGTCACCGGCGGCCAGCGCATCGACCTGCTCGGCGTCAAGAAGGAGGACCTGCCGGCGGTATGGGCCGATCTCAACGACGCCGGCATGGTGTCGGGCCACGCCTACGCCAAGGGGCTGCGCACGGTGAAGACCTGCGTCGGCTCCGAATGGTGCCGCTTCGGCACCCAGGACTCGACCGGCCTCGGCGTCAAGCTGGAGAAGTTCATGTGGGGCTCGTGGACGCCGGCCAAGGTCAAGCTCGGCGTCTCCGGCTGCCCGCGCAATTGCGCCGAAGCAACCTGCAAGGACGTCGGCGTGGTCTGCGTCGATTCCGGCTATGAAATCCATTTCGCCGGCGCCGCGGGCCTGCACATCAAGGGCACCGAGTTCCTGACCAAGGTCGAAACCGAGGACGAGACGATCGAGGTGATCGTCGCGCTGACCCAGCTCTATCGTGAGGAGGGCTGGTATCTCGAGCGCATGTACAAATGGTGCGACCGCGTCGGTCTCGAGCAGATCAGGAAGCGGGTGGTCGACGACGTCAAGAACCGCAAGGCGCTGTTCGCCCGCTTCGCCCATTCACAGCAGTTCGCGCAGACCGATCCCTGGGCCGAGCGCGCCAGCCGGGGCGTCGACCGCAACGAGTTCGCGCCTCTCGCCGAATTGGAGCTCGCATGACCAGCTGGATCGAGATCGGTGCGCTCGACGACATTCCGCGGCTCGGCTCGCGCGTGGTGCGCACGCCTCGCGGCAACATCGCGGTGTTCCGCACCGAGAGCGACGAGGTGTTCGCGCTTGACGACCGCTGCCCGCACAAGGGCGGGCCGCTATCGCAGGGCATCGTGCACAACAAGCGCGTGACCTGTCCGCTGCATAATTTCGTCATCGAGCTCGCGAGCGGGCAGGCGGTCGCCCCCGACGAGGGCTGCACGCATACCCATCCGGCCAAGGTCGAAGACGGCGTGGTCTGGCTGTCGGTGCGGCAGGCGGTTGCGGTGAGCTGAGCAGTCAGGCATGTCCGTCAAGACCACGTGTCCCTATTGCGGTGTCGGTTGTGGCGTCATCGCCTCGAGGGACGCGGCGGGCCTCGTGCGGGTCGAGGGGGACAGGCAGCATCCGGCCAATTTCGGCCGGCTGTGCAGCAAGGGCTCGGCGCTCGCCGAGACCATCGATCTCGATGGGCGCCTGCTTGAACCTTTTGTCGACGGCGCGCCGGCCACATGGGACGCCGCGCTCGATCGCGTCGCCGATGGCTTTGGCCGGATCATCAGGGAGCACGGGCCCGATGCGGTCGCGTTCTACGTCTCAGGCCAGTTGCTGACCGAGGACTATTACGTCATCAACAAGCTCGCCAAGGGCTTCGTTGGCACCGCCAATATCGACACCAATTCGCGGCTGTGCATGGCCTCCAGCGTGGCCGGGCACAAGCGCGCGTTCGGCAGCGACACCGTGCCGGGCTGCTACGAGGACCTCGAGCAGGCGGACCTGCTGGTGCTGGTCGGCTCCAATGCCGCTTGGTGCCACCCGATCCTGCACCAGCGCATGCTGGCGGCAAAGGAGAACAACCCGGCCTGCAAGATCGTGGTGATCGATCCGCGCCGCACCGCGACCTGCGAGGGCGCCGATCTGCATCTGCCGTTGCGCTCCGGCAGCGACAGCGTGCTGTTCAACGGTCTGTTCGCGTTCCTCGCCGGCAGCAATGCGGTCGATCGCGGCTTCGTCGGCAATTGCACGACCGGCGTCGTCGACGCGCTCAAGCAGGTGGCCGGCCAGACCGTGGCGCAGACGGCTGCGACCTGCGGCCTGACCGAAGGTGCCGTCGGCCTGTTCTTCGACTGGTTCACCCGCACAGAGCGCGTCGTCACGCTGTATTCGCAAGGCATCAATCAGTCGTCGAGCGGCGTCGACAAGGTCAACGCCATCATCAACTGCCATCTCCTGACCGGGCGCATCGGCCGTCCCGGCATGGGGCCGTTCTCGCTGACCGGCCAACCCAACGCGATGGGCGGCCGCGAGGTCGGCGGGCTCGCGAACCAGCTGGCCGCGCATATGGAGATCGAGAATCCGTCGCATCGCGAACTGGTGCAGCGGTTCTGGCGCGCGCCCGTGATCGCGGAGAAGGCGGGATTGAAGGCGGTCGACATGTTCGACGCGATCGCCGACGGCCGCATCAAGGCAGTGTGGATCATCTCGACCAATCCGGTGGTGAGCCTGCCCGATGCCGATCGCGCGCGGGCCGCGCTCGACGCCTGCGAGCTCGTCGTGGTGACGGATTGCATGCGCGACACCGACACCACGCGCCATGCCGACGTGCTGCTGCCGGCGCTGGCGTGGGGCGAGAAGGACGGCACGGTCACCAATTCCGAGCGCCGGATCTCGCGACAGCGGCCGTTTCTGGCTGCGCCGGGTGAGGCGCGCGCCGACTGGCGCATCGTCTGCGACGTCGCCACCCGCATGGGATACGCCGGCTTCGACTACGCTTCGGCCGCGGCCGTGTTTCGCGAGCACGCCGGGCTGTCGGGCTTCGAGAATGACGGCCGGCGCGATTTCGACATCTCGGCGCTGGCTGCACTCGACGACGTCGCCTATGACGCGCTGGCGCCGGTGCAGTGGCCGGTGACATCGGAGCATCCCGCCGGCACCCCGCGGATGTTCGGGAGCCAGACATTCTTCACGCCCGATCGCAAGGCGCGCTTCGTGCCGGTCGCGCCACGTGCGGCGCGCCACGCGACCAGCCGCGACTTTCCGCTGGTGCTCAACACCGGTCGTGTCAGGGATCAGTGGCACACCATGACCCGGACCGGGAAGACCGGGCGGCTGCTGTCGCATGTGTTCGAGCCCTACGCGGAATTCCACCCCGACGATGCGCGGCAGGCGGGCGTGCAGAATGACGGGCTGGTGCGGCTGACCAGCAATTGGGGCGAGATGATCGCGCGGGTCGTGGTTACCGCCGACCAGCGCCGCGGCTGCGTGTTCGTGCCGATGCACTGGAACGAGGCGTTCGCCGGCGAGGGCCGCGTCAACGCGCTGGTCAATCCGGTGGTCGATCCGCTGTCCGGCCAGCCGGAGTCCAAGCACACGCCGGTCAAGGCCGATCCATACGCGCCGAAATGGCATGCCTTCATCCTGAGCCGCGATGCGATCAAGCGTCCGACGGGTGGCTATTGGGTCTACGGCAAGGCCGGCGAGGGCACGCGGCTGGAGCTTGCGCTCGACGTCCGCCCGGAGAGCTGGCGCGATTGGGCGCGGGCGCAGCTCGGGCTCGACGGCGTCGAGATCGAATGGCTCGCCTATCGCGATCCGGCGGCGGGCCGCTTCCGCTACGCCGCGGTGCGCGACGGCCGGCTCGCAGGCTGTGTGTTCATCGCGCCGGACCACGCGCTGCCGTCGCGGGCCTGGCTGACCGGGCTGTTCGCCGAGCAGCAATTGTCGGCCAATGCACGAATGTCGCTGCTTGCCGGACGCCCGTTCGGTGCGGGCGAGGATGTCGGTCCGATCGTCTGTTCCTGCTTCAGCGTCGGACGGCACCAGATCACCGCCGAGATCAGGAAGGGTGCCGCCAGCGTCGAGGCGATCGGCCGTTGCCTGAAGGCCGGCACCAACTGCGGCGGCTGCAAGCCGGAGATCGGCAAGCTGATCGGCGCCACCGCGCAGCCGCGGCAGGCCGTCGCGTCCTGAAAGTCCCGCAATCCGCTCGCGCTGAGTGAGCTAGCAGCCGCGGCAGATGCTCTTCAGCTTGCTGTTGAGCAGGCGGTCCTCCTCATCGGAGGCCGCCTTGGTATAGGCGTCATCGCCGTGCCGCTTGTCGGAGGCAAATCCGCCGCCGCGCATGGCGCCGCCGGCATGCATGCCGTGACTGTGTCCGCCGCCATGGCCATGGCCGCCGCGCGCGTCCGCCGGCGGCATTGCGGCCGCAAGCAGGGTCAGCAGCAGCCCGACCGTCGTGATCGTCCGCATGGTCTCCTCCTCGTCGGAGGTAAATTACCGCAGACGCTGCGGCAAATCGGTGTCGGCATCTTCACAATTTCGCGTGGCGGCAATCCGCACGATTCTCGCGACCGGTTCCCCGACGGCTCCACCGGTGCGCCGCACATAGGCCGTCCAGGGATGGCTTCATGCCGACAATGCAGTGCTCGCGGCACCAAAATGGTGTATCGGCAAGCTCTGGCGCCCAAGGACACCGCTGGGACGGGTCCGGCGCCGCATAATCAGAATTCGCAAGATATCGGAGGAATGCTTCATGTCGGCTCTGCCACTCTCGGGCATCAAGATTCTCGACCTGACACGGGTGCTCGCGGGCCCGCTGTCGGCCCAGATGCTGGCGGATCTCGGCGCCGAAGTGATCAAGATCGAGCGGCCCGGCGGCGGCGACGACGCCCGCGCCTTTGGCCCGCCCTACCTGGCCGACCCCGAAGGCAAGCAGAACAACAACAATTCGTTCTACCTCTGCGCCAACCGCAACAAGAAGTCGGTCACCGTCAATATCGCCAAGCCCGAGGGGCAGGCGATCGTCCGCGAACTCGCCAAGACGGCCGACGTGATGATGGAGAACTACAAGGTCGGCGACCTCAAGCGCTACGGCCTGGACTACGAGACCATCAAGAAGATCAACCCCGGCATCATCTATTGCTCGGTGACTGGCTTCGGCCAGACCGGACCCTACGCGCCGCGCGCCGGCTACGATGCCATCCTGCAGGCGATGGGCGGGTTGATGAGCGTCACCGGCCATATCGACGGCGAGCCGGGCGAGGGCCCGATGAAGGTCGGTCCCTCGATCGTCGACTACATGACCGGCATGAACACCTCGATCGGCATCCTCTCGGCGCTCTACCATCGCGACGCCAACAACGGGGAAGGGCAGCACATCGACGTCTGCCTGTTCGACACCGTGATCGCTTCGCTGTCGCACTGGCTGCAAATCTACCTGGTCAACGGCACCACCCCGCCGCGCCGCGGCACCTGGGGCAATGGCGGCATGCCGGCCGGCGTGTTCCGCTGCACCGACGGCGAATTGATGCTCGTGGTCGGCAATGACGGCCAGTTCCAGCGCACCTGCGCGGTGCTCGGCGAGCCCGAACTCGCCAACGACAAGCGCTTCGTCAAGAATAACGACCGCGTCGTGCACGGCAAGGAGATCATGGCGATCTTCGCCGGCCTGTTCCTGAAGAAGCCGGTGGCCCACTGGCTGGAGAAGCTGGAGGAGGCCGGCGTGCCGTCCGGCCCGATCAACAATTTCGAGCAGGTGTTCAGCGACCCGCACGTGCAGTCGCGCGGCATGCGGGTCAAGGTCGATCATCCGTTCGAGCCGAACCTGTCGTTGATCCGCAACGCGCTGACCTTCTCGGGCACCCCGATCACCGACTACCGCGCCCCGCCGCTGCTCGGCGCCGACACCAAGGACGTGCTGGCGACCATCGGCTACGACGACGCCAAGGTCGAAGGGCTGAAGGCGCAGGGGATCCTGTAGGCGCGTGCCGGCACGGCGGCGGTGACAAGCCGCCGCCGCTGCATTAACCTGACGCGATCGATCGCCACGTTGATGAGGCGCGTCCGCTGATGATCATCCAGGCCTGTCTCAACGGCGCGCGTCCCGTCGATTTCCATCCGCATCTCCCGTTGACCGCGGCTGCGATTGCGCAGGACAGCGCAGCCTGCGTCGCGGCAGGTGCCGCCGAGCTGCATATCCATCCGCGCGACCCCGAGCGTCGCGAGAGCCTGACTTGTATCGATCAGACGGTGGCTGCGGTTCGGCGGACATGTCCGGGCACCCTGGTCGGTGTCTCGACCGGGGCGTGGATCGAGAACGACGTCGAGCGCACGCGGGCCGCGATCACGGCGTGGCGTGAGCTGCCCGATTATGCATCGGTCAACCTCTCCGAACCCGATGCGCCGGAGGTGATGAACCTGCTGCGCGGCCGCGGTGTCGGCATCGAGGCTGGCCTCGCATCGGTCGCCGATGCCGAGCGCTTCATCGGCCTTCCCGGACACGGGTCGGTGTTGCGGGTCATGATCGAGATCGGTGCGCAGGACCACAGCAAGGCGTTGCAGGCGGTCGACGAGATCGCCTCGATCCTGAACCGCGCTGAATTGCGCCGACAAATCCTGCTGCATGGTTTTGATGCCACGGTCTGGCCACTGCTCGAGGAAGCGCATCGCCGGCGCTGGTCGACCAGGGTCGGTCTCGAGGACGGCAGGGCAATGCCGGATGGCACCGTAGCCTCGGGCAATGCCGCACTCGTGGCGGCCGCCGTCGCGGTCTACCGCGAGATGCTTTAACACTTCGACCGATATCGAATCATCATTGACATCTTCCTGCTAGATTGGCGGCATCGATCCTCTTATCGAAGGTCCCCATCATGAAACGGGAAGTGGTCCGCGTCGAACCGATCTCAAGCTGGCTGGAGCGCTGGAAGGCGCCGGCGTCCGCGGTGACGCGCGCCGGCAACATGATCTTCGTCTCCGGCCTGCCGCCGTTCGATCCCGCCACCGGCGAGATCGCCGCAGGCGCCTCGATCGAGCGCCAGAGCGAGCTCGTGATGGAGCAACTCAGGCAGTGCCTGGAAGCCGCCGGCGCCTCGTTCGACAACGTCATGAAGTGCAACATCTTCTGCACTTCGGCGAAGCACTTCGCCACCTTTAATGCAATCTATCGAAGATATTTCGGGGACGATCTGCCGGCGCGGATCTTCGTCTGCATCCCGGAATGGACCGGGCCGTTCGACATCGAGATCGACGCCATCGCGATGGTCTGAGGGCGGGCGAGGGACCGCGCGCCTGTCTTAAATTCGTGCAACTTGTGATCGTAGTCTTCCGGTTTTCACCGGGAGATGATCCGATGACGAATATTGCCCTGCGTTGTCTCTGCGCCCTCATTGCGACCATTGTCGTCGCCGGCAGTCCGGCGTTCGCCCAAACCGGGACGCCGGTCGATCCGCGGCTCGGCTGCGACAAGGCCGGCACAGCGCCGGCGGCCGATGCCGGCGAGCCCGACAATATCGACCTCTTCAAGAAGCGGCTGCTGACCTATCGCTGCGCGGCTTACGAGAACGACATCGCCGCGGTGCTCGGCAATGCGCGGAAGTGGGTGACGGCGCGAGCGCCGGAAGTCCAGCGTCCGGCCGTCGTACTCGATATCGACGAGACCTCGTTGTTCAACTGGCCTCGCATCTACCAGGACGACTACGCCTATATCCCGAGCACGCCCGGCGGCCGCTGCGATTTCACCGAGGTCGGCGATCCCTGCGGCGACCTCGATTGGCAGCAGAGCGCGCGTGCCGCCGCGATCGGTCCGACGCTTGAGCTCTACAAGCTCGCCCGCTGCATCGACCAAGCCGCCACCTGCACCAAGGTCGAGGTGTTCTTCGTCACAGGCCGACGTGAGCAGGAGCACAACAAGGAGATGGCGAGCGTCTGGACGTTGCGCAATCTGCAACTTGCGGGCTTCGACGGCATCGCGCGAGATCATCTTTACATGCGCGATCCGGCCTCGACCGGCTCGGTCAGCATCCACAAGACGGCCGCGCGCGCCGACATCGAAAGCAAGGGCTTTGCGATCATCGCCAATGTCGGCGATCAGAAGAGCGATCTCGTCGGCGGACATGCCGAGATGACCTTCAAGGTGCCGAATCCGTTCTATTTCATCGAATAGGCTACGCCGCTGCGTGGCGGCTCACAGGTCCTGCCGCGTCAGCCGGCCGTGCACCATCGCCGGCCGCGCGGCGGGCTTGCTCGGCACCTCGCCCATCGTCAGCGCCATCACCGAGACCGTGACCACGCGATCGATGATGGCGCGGACGTCGTCGAGATCGCATTTGCCTTCCGAGAGCCGCAGCAGGCGCTCCTTCTCGCGGATGGTGTGGTGCGCCATCGCCAGCGCGAAGTGCAGGCCCCAATACAGCTCGGTGTCGCTGCTCGCCGGCATCGCGCGGCGCATCGCGGCGGCGAATTTGCGCAAATGGTCGACCTCGCGGTTCTTGATGCGGCGGATCGGCGGCACCGATTCGATCGAGGCGCGGATCATGAAGCGCGCCGCGGTGGAGCCTTCGCGGTCGGGGCCGAGGCAGCCGCGCAAGGTCGGGCCGACGAGGGCGCGCATGATGTCCTCGATCGTGGCGCGGCCGCCGCCCTTCTCTTCTGCGGCCTTCAGCTCGTTGAGGCGCTCGCGGTTGGTCTGGATGCTGCGGGTGACGAACAGCTCCGCGATCAGTTCGTCCTTGGAGCCGAAATGATAGTTCACCGCCGCGAGGTTGACGTTCGCCTCCGCGACGATGTCGCGCAGCGTGACGTCGCCGAAGCCGCGGTCGGCATAGAGTCGCTCGGCGGCGGCGAGAATGGCGGACCGGGTGTGATCGCTGGCCATGGCTGAGAGCCTTTCAGTCGGTCTGCGCGCGATGCGCCGGAACGACGAAGACGACAGGGAGTTGCATTTCAAACATTTGTATGAAACTATCGTTTGAACAGCCGGCAATGTCAATCCGCAACAATGCGAGCGGCATTCTGGCACACCACCGCGCCGGTCCCGCGAACGCCCTTGCGGCGTCCGGGCGCCGGGTGGACAGTGCGGCCCAAAGTCTAGGAAACGAGGAGCGTCCCATGGATTTCACGATGTCGGCCAGGCAGAAGGAGTGGCTTGAGCGCGTTCAGGCTTTCATGAAAACGCACGTTCGCCCGGCGGTGCCGATCTACGAAAAGCAGGACGCCGAAGGCCCGCGCTGGAAGGTGATCCCGGTCCTCGAGGAACTGAAGAAGAAGGCGAAGGCCGAAGGCCTCTGGAACATGTTCATGCCGCCGTCCTCGCATGAGGACGACGAATTCCATGGCGCGGGATTGACCAATCTCGAATACGCGCTGCTCTCGGAAGAGATGGGCCACATCTCCTGGGCGTCGGAAGTGTTCAACTGCTCCGCGCCCGATACCGGCAACATGGAAGTGTTCATCCGCTACGGCACCAAGGAGCAGAAGCGCAAATGGCTGCGCCCGCTGATGGACGGCGAGATCCGCTCCGCCTTCCTGATGACCGAGCCGGCGGTCGCCTCGTCCGACGCCACCAACATCGAGACCCGGATCGAGAAGGACGGCGATCACTATGTCATCAACGGCCGCAAATGGTGGTCGTCGGGCGTCGGCGATCCGCGCTGCAAGGTCGCGATCCTGATGGGCAAGACCGACTTCAACGCCGCCAAGCACCAGCAGCAGTCGCAGATCCTGGTGCCGCTCGACACCCCCGGCATCAAGGTCGAGAAGATGCTGCCGGTGTTCGGCTATGATGACGCGCCGCATGGCCACGCCCAGGTGCTGCTCGAGAACGTTCGCGTGCCGAAGGAAAACATCCTGCTCGGCGAGGGCCGCGGCTTCGAGATCGCGCAGGGCCGTCTCGGTCCTGGCCGTATCCATCACTGCATGCGCACCATCGGCCAGGCTGAAGAAGCGCTGGAGAAGATGGTGAAGCGGCTCACCTCGCGCACTGCGTTCGGCAAGAAGATCATCGAGCACTCGGTCTGGGAGCAGCGCATCGGCGAGGCCCGCACCGACATCGAGATGAATCGTCTGCTCTGCCTCAAGGCAGCCGACATGATGGACAAGGTCGGCAACAAGACCGCGCAGGCCGAGATCGCCATGATCAAGGTCGCAGCGCCCAACATGGCGCTGAAGATCATCGACCAGGCGATCCAGTCCTATGGCGGTGGTGGCGTCTCCGACGATGCCGGGCTGGCGCGCGCCTATGCCCACATCCGCACGCTTCGCTTGGCGGACGGTCCGGACGAGGTGCACAATCGCGCCATTGCCAGGCTTGAAGTTCGGAAGTATGCAAACACGTCGCACTGAGCATGACCGGGAACGCATAGCGTTCGCGACCGCATCGTGCTCAGAATGAAAAAGAGAAATCAGGCTGGTGCGCCAGCCTGATCGAGGGAGCGCTGCAAAGGCGCTCCCGTCAACAAGGGAGCGTCCAATGGCGCTCCCAAGAAACGTGTTGAGGGAGCGTCACCGTGGCGGACGGCGTCAGGAAAGACGAGGAATTTTCCGGGACAAGGGAAGTCGAGGAGCGCCATCGTATCAACGAGGCCAGCCTCGACGCCTGGATGAAAGAGCACGTCGAGGGCTATCAGGGCCCGCTCAAGGTCCTGCAATTCAAGGGTGGCCAGTCCAACCCGACCTATAAGCTCGAGACGCCCGGCCGCAACTACGTGATGCGCCGCCGGCCGTTCGGTAAATTGTTGCCGTCGGCCCATGCGGTGGACCGCGAGTTCCGCGTGATCGCGGCACTTGGCAAGCAGAATTTTCCGGTCGCGAAAGCCTATGCGCTGTGCACCGACGATGCGGTGATCGGCTCGGCCTTCTACATCATGTCGATGGAAGAGGGGCGGGTGTTCTGGGATCCGACGCTGCCGAGCCAGGCGCCCGATGCACGCCACAAGATCTTCACCAGCAAGATCGAGACGCTGGCGAAGCTGCACGTCCTCGATCCCGAGAAGATCGGCCTCGGCGATTTCGGCAAGCCCGGCAATTATTTTGCGCGCCAGGTCGATCGCTGGACCAAGCAGTACCGCGCTTCCGAGACGCAGCACATTCCCGAGTTCGAAAAGCTCGCCGAGTGGCTGCCGAAGACGGTGCCGGAGCAGAAGCGTGTCTCGGTCGTGCATGGCGACTATCGCCTCGACAACATGATCTTCCACGCCACCGAGCCGCGGGTGCAAGCGGTGCTCGACTGGGAATTGTCGACGCTCGGCGACCCCATGGCCGACTTCACCTATCTGCTGATGCAGTGGACCATGCCGGGCCTCGCCAATGCCGACCTCAAGGCGTTGAACATCCCGAGCCAGGATGAGGCTGCGCAGATCTACTGCAACGTCACCGGCATGGCCGTGCCTGACTTGAACTGGTACTTCTCCTACAATTTGTTCCGCCTCGCCGGCATTACGCAGGGCATTGCGGGCCGCGTCCGCGACGGCACCGCTGCCAATGCCAAGGCCCTCGAGTCGGCCGCGCGCACCGTGCCGCTGTCGAAGGCATCGTGGGAATACGCGCAGAAGGCCGGCGCAACCTGACATGACAAGCGGCGCGATGCTCACAGCTCGCGCCGCTTCTCTTTTTACCTCGCCCCGCTTGCGGGGAGAGGTCGGATCGCATCGCCAGATGCGATCCGGGTGAGGGGGAGTTTCCGCTCATCCGTCTTTCACCGAATTTGCGCTACGGCATGTTTCCATCCTGTAGCCATCTGTGACTTGAGTTCGCCACGCCGCTTTGGCAAGTCAATCCGGTCGCTGTTTCCCGCCCTGGTCCTGATCGGACGCTTTCACCTTGCCTCTGTCCTCGAATCTTCGCGGCAGCCTGTTCATGGCTGCGGCCATGGCCGCTTTCACGGCCAACGACACCATCACCAAGGCGGTGTCGGCGGAGCTCAACATCGGGGAGATCCTGCTGGTCCGCGGCGTGGTCGCGATGGTACTGGTTGCGGCGCTGGCGTGGTATCGCGATGCGCTGCGCAGCTTCCGTGCGCTCTTGATCTGGCCGGTGGGCTTGCGCGTGCTCGGCGAGATCGGCGGCACGCTGACCTATCTGTCGGCGATCGCGCAAATTCCGCTCGCCAACGCGTCGGCGATCTTCCAGGCGCTGCCGCTGGTCATCACGCTGGGCGCGGCGCTGGTGTTCGGCGAGCCGGTCGGCTGGCGACGATGGCTTGCGATCGCGGCCGGCTTCATTGGCGTGCTCGTCATCGTCCGGCCCGGCGCCGAAGGTTTCAGCCAGGCCGCATTGCTGGCGCTGGCGTCGGTCGGCTTCTGCGCGGTGCGCGATCTGGCGACCCGGCGCATCCCGAAGGAGCTGCCGACCGTGTTCATCACGCTGCTCACGACCGTGACGGTGACGACTGCGGGCGCCGCCGTGCTGGTGCCGCTCGGCGGCTGGAAGGCGCCGTCCGGCCATGCCCTCGGCCTGCTCACATTCGCCGCGGTGCTGATCCTGATCGGCTACCAGTGCATCATCGTGTCGCTGCGCACGGGTGACATCTCGGCGGTGGCGCCGTTCCGCTACACCGCGTTGCTGTGGGCGATGCTGCTCGGCTACCTCGTGTTCGGCCACAAGCCCGACGGCGCGATGCTCGCCGGTGCCGCGATCATCGTCGCCTCCGGCCTCTACGCCTTCTACCGCGAGCGCAAGCGCGACAAGCTCCGCCCGGCCGCAACCGGGCCCGGCCTGCCGCCGGATGGGCTCTGATCCAAGCTGGCGCAACCGCACCATGCCAACTACGCTGGCGCGCCATGATCATCACAATTCCGGTCGACCAGATTCAGGATTGGGACAGCTTTCATTCTGTTTTCCAATCGACGCTCGGCTTTCCCGACTTCTATGGACGCAACATGGACGCGTGGATCGACTGCATGACATACGTCGATGACCCTCCGAGCGGCATGACGAGTGTATCAGTTCCCAAGGGTGGCGTGCTCATTCTTCGTATCGACGACGCGCCGGGTTTTCAGCGGCGTTGCCGCGAGCAATACGATGCGCTCGTCGAATGCTCCGCGTTCGTCAACCATCGACGCATGGAGCGGGGCGCCGCACCAGTGCTCGCGCTGATGCTGAACGGTCGGTACGACAAGCCATAGGCAGTTTCGTAGCCTGGGTGAGCGGAGCGATACCCGGCAAATCGTTCCGGCCTGTGGCTTCGCTCATACGGGCTGCGCAATTGTTTCCGCTTTCGCTCCGCGCAATGCGCCGTCGGCCGCGCGACAAACAGTCTGTGATCCTTGCCCACACCCCCGCTCAGCCGACGATCAAGTGCGTGTAGTCGGGCAGCTTCAGCGAGTTGTGGACCTGACTGGTGCGCTCGCCATAGGATGGGGCCGGGCCCGACGTTCGCATCGTCGCAAGTATTTCGTTGCGGGCATCGAGTTCCTCCTGTGTGCGTGGCATGAGCAGGGTCCCGCCATTGTTCAGGGCGAGGGCCTGGTTCGCCTCCATGAATGGCCGTGCCAGTCGCTCATAGGACGCAAAGCCATCGGCGGGATCACCATGCGCCGCCAGCTCTCCGGCAAGCACGTAGGCGCCAACCAGCGCGAGGCTCGTGCCTTGTCCCGACAGGAATGAGGGCGCGTGAGCAGCGTCGCCGACGAGGGCCACGCGGCCGGACGACCAGCGCGGCAGATGGATCTGGCCGACTGTGTCGAAGAACAGGTCGTCCGCGCGTCGCATGGCCGCGACCAGACGAGGAACCTCCCAACCGCCATCACGGAAAAGTTCTTCCGTCCGCCGGCGTTGCTGGTCGACGTCAGCATTCGAACGAAACGGTGGTTCGTCGGCAGCGAAATTCAGGAAAGCCTGGAGCAGATGGCTCTCGCCAACCGCATACACGCCGGCGAGGCGGCGCGGCGCGGAATAGATCACGGCCTCGCGCGACAGACCAAGCTCGTTCGGCAGCGAGAACAGGTTGAAGCAAAAACCGAGATAGCGGTGGAACGGTGCTTCCGGCCCGAACGCCAGGGCGCGGGTGTTCGAATGCATGCCGTCCGCGCCGATCACGATATCGAAGCGCTGCTTCGCCCCGCTGCTGAAACGGACGTCGACACCGGCCCCATCGTCGTCGATCGCGTCGATCGAATCGTTGAACCGATAACGGACCTGCATGTGCCGCGTCAGATCATACAAGATCGAAACGAGCACGCCGCGCGGCAGCTCGACGTGACGGCTGGTCATTCCGCCGGCCAGGTCTTCGGGCGAGATCGCGGCGATCGGATGTCCGCCGGCATCGACGAACGTCAGCTTCCGCGTATCGATATGGACCGTGCGGAGTTGCGGCAACACGCCCATGCGTTCCGCGACGTCGATCGCGGTACCCCTTACATCGATCGGGTAACCGCCGCTTCGGATGGTGGCAGCCCGCTCCACCACGGTCACGGCGAAGCCGTATCGGTTCAGCCAATATGCCGTCGCCGGCCCGGCGATGCTCGCACCGGAGATCAGGACATTGCGGCCGCGCGCCTCGGAACTCGGCTTGACGGGCATACTGCACTCCCTGTGGCATAAGATGCGATTATGCATCTAATGGAGCAGGTGCGCGCTGTCAATAAGATGCGCATATGTATCTTGTGGCGAGGGTGACGTGCTCGAGCCGATCAGATGCCGCATCCCGGCCGAACTCCGGCCGCGAGCTGGTATGGAAGCCGGGCCTGAGATGCCGACGAGGCGCCGCTCGAATGTCAGGTGATTCAGTTCCGGCGCGGGCGTGCCGTCACCAGTGGCAGAAAGATCGTATCGATGATCTCCTCGATCACCTTCTTCGATACGGGCCGGTGCGTCATGAGCACCTCGTGGCGAATCAGGTCGATGGGCAGGGTCGATATTCGCGGCGTCAGCCTGCTTTGATCCAGTTCGCCTCGCTCGACGCCTCGTTGAAGGACCTCGCCAACGCCTCGGTGCAAAACCTCTTTCAGCTTGCCGTCGCCAACGAGCCGTCGACGCAGATCGGCAAGATTGGTGTCGGTCTCCAGGAAGTAGTCACCCATGCTGAGCAGGACCCGGAGCATCGTCCGCGCTCCACGGTCCGAGAACTTCTGGAGCAGGGAGACCAGCTCGTCCCTGACGTTCCCGAGATCCGGCGTTCTAACCGGGTTGCTCTGGTTGTAGTTCGCAATGGCGGCGACGACGAGATCGGATCGGCTTGCCCACCGGCGCGCCAGAACGGGCCGGCTGGTGCCTGCCCGTTTCGCGACGGCCTCCATCGTGAAGCCGCCATAACCACGATCGAGCAATTCCTGCCAGGCTGCGTCGAGGATCGCATCCTCGAGGGCAGCGCCGCGCCGACGCTTCTCGACCATCATCCTGCTCCGCCGAATAGGCTGCCCCTGCCTGTGCCAATCGGCCCTTGCTGTGCATCCGTGAGCCCACGGCTTGGGGCGAACTTCGGCCTGACGCAAGAAACGGCGGGCGACGCCTCGTCAATCCGTCCACACATGCCGTCTCACTTCGCGCAATGCGCGATCAGTCGCGCGACGAAGTCTCCGCACGCCTCGAGCTGCGATATCTCGACGAATTCGTCCGGCGTATGCGCCTGCGCGATTCCGCCGGGGCCGATCACCACCGACGGCACGTCTGCCATGCTGGTGAACAGGCTGGCCTCGGTACCGAAGGCGACCTTGGCGTGGTCGTTGCGACCGGCGAATTGCTTGGCGAGCGTGACGATCGGGGCGTCGGCGGCGGTATCGAGCGCGGGATAGTCGAGGATCTCCGCGAAGTCGATGCCGCAGTCCGGATGCCGTGCGCGCATCTTCGGCTCGATCTCCGCCTCGGCCCAGGCGACGATCGCGTCCGTCACCTGTCTGGACTCGGTGATCCCAATGCCGCGGCATTCGAACTCCACCACGCACTGGTCGGGCACGATGTTGAGCGCGGCGCCGCCGTGGACGATGCTGGTGAGCAGCGTCGAGTGCGGGACGTCGTAGAGACTGTCTTGTTCGGCATCCGCGGCCAGCAGCGCGGCGCGGCGGCGAATCTCTGATATCAGGTCGGCCGCGTATTCGATGGCGTTGACGCCGTCGGGCGCGATCGAGGAGTGACGCGCGAGCCCGCGGAAGGTGGCACGCACGCCGTGCTTGCCCTTGTGGCCGATGATCACCTGCATCCGGGTCGGCTCGCCGACGAAGCAGCCGAGCGGCTTCACGCTCTTGCGCGCGACCTCGCGCAGCATCGGCCGCACGCCGACGCAGCCGATCTCCTCGTCGTAGGAGATCGCAAGATGGATCGGCGTCTTCAGGCCGGCATCGACCATCTCCGGCACCATGGCAAGACAGACTGCGACGAAGCCCTTCATGTCGGTGGTGCCGCGGCCGTACAGCTTGCCGTCGCGCTCGACGAGCTCGAACGGGTTGTGGGTCCAGTCCTGCCCCGCGACCGGCACGACGTCGGTATGCCCCGACAGAACCAGGCCCGCCTTGTCCCGGGGGCCGATCGTGACCCACAGCGAGGACTTCTGCCCGGTGTCATCCACGACGCGCTCACCGCTGACGCCGAACGAGGCAAGGTAACGCTCGATGTAATCGATCAGCGGCAGGTTGGAACGATCGCTCACCGTGTCGAAGGCGACGAGGTCGGCCAACATTTTGCGGATACGGTCGGGACGTGGGGTTTGCATGAATGGCGCCATGAACGGGAACGGATCGCCCGACCATAGCAACGAAACTGCGAAAGGGAAAAGAACGTGTTGTGCGCGCGCGGACGCGTCCCGGACGGTTCATGTCGCGAGAACGAAGGAGCTGATTCACAGCTCGTGCAACATCCTCGCCATCGTCCCGGCGCAGGCCGGGACCCATCACCCCAAATGCAGATTGGTGCACGATGCCGGCGAACCGAGTCCCGCTTGCAAGTCGTGCTGCGGCGTATGGGTCCCGGCCTGCGCCGGGACGACGATGACACGATGAAGTGCGCGGTCGTTAGACCGGCTTGCCGGTATACGGCATCGATGCCGTCAGGCCGCCGTCGACCGGGATGGCCTGGCCGTTGACGTAGGAGGCTTCGTCGCTGGCCAGGAACAGCCCCATCGCGGCGAGTTCGTGCGGCTGGCCGGGGCGCTTCAGCGGATTGAGCTGGCCGATCTTGTCCTGGGTGCCGCGCTCCTTGGCGCGGTCGAACACCGGCTTGGTCATGCCGGTCTCGATCAGGCCGGGGCAGACCGCGTTGACGCGCACGCCGGTGCCGGAGAGCGAGTAGGCGGTGGTCTGCACCAGGCTGATGACGCCGGCCTTGCTCGCGCCGTAGGGATGTCCGCTGGCGCCGGCCTTCAGGCCCGCGACCGACGCGGTGAGGATGATCGAGCCAAAGCCCTGCTTGGTCATGTGCGGAATCGAATGCTTGATCGCGAGGAACGGGCCGATCAAATTGACGCGCAGCACCTCCTGCCAATGCTCGGGGGTCTGATCGGCGAGCGGAACGAGGCCGCCGCTGACGCCGGCATTGGCCCAGATCGCGTCGAGCTTGCCGTACTTCGAAACCGCCTTCTCGATGAAGGCCTTCACGTCGCTCTCCGATCCCGCATCGGCGGTCACGGCTTCGACGGTGCCGCCGGCATCGCGCACCAGCTTCGCGGTCTCGTTGACGCCATCGGTACGGTCGACCGCAATCAGTCTCGCGCCTTCCCTGGTGAACAGCAGCGACGCCGCGCGGCCGATGCCGCTGCCGGCGCCGGTGATGATTACGGATTTGCCTTCGAGGCGGCCCATGAGGTTCTCCCTGTTCACGTGGTCCGTGGCGCCTTTGCCGCGCGACGGAATTCAAACAAAATTTCAAACGTCCGAAGCACTTGAGACGGTGTGCGGCGTGACGTACAGCGACGGGGGACAGTATTGAAGGGCTCATCCGATGTCCAATCCAGACAAGCCAAACGTGACGGTGACGCGGTGGTGGTGGATTCGCCACGCGCCGGTGCGCAGCGACGGCGGCAACATCTACGGCCAAGAGGACATCGACTGCGACACCGGCGACGTCGAAGTGTTCGAGGCAGTTGCCAAGATGCTGCCGCGCGACGCGGTCTGGTATTCGAGCAACCTCAAGCGCACGCACCAGACCGCAGAAGCGATCTGGGCCGCTGGATTTCCGAAGCCGGCCAACATGACGCAGGAGCGGGATTTCGCCGAGCAGCATCTCGGCCGGTGGCAGGGCATGAACCGCGCCGCGCTGCTCGCCAGCCAGCCGCCCGGCCGGAGCTGGTTTGCCGACGTCAACGAGCCCGCACCGGGCGGCGAGAGTTTCATGGACCTCTACACGCGGGTCTGCCGCACGATCGTGCGGATCACGGCTGCGGAAGCGGGCCGGAACATCATCGCGGTCGGCCATGGCGGCGTGATCCGTGCCGCGGTCGGCCTTGCGCTCGGCGGCCAGCCGGATCGCGGATTGTCCTTCGACGTCGACAACGTCTCGGTGACGCGGCTCGATCACATCGCGGGTGTCGGCCTGTCGACCTGGCGGCTGCCGATGGTGAACCAGCAGCCCTGGATCGCCGATCCGCGCCACGCCGCGATGCATCAGCCGTCCGGGCCCGAAGTGCGGCCGGCGAGCAAGCTCGCGTGATTGCTGCTATCGCAGCACCGCATCACTGCCTAAGCTAAACGCAGAACTCAAACATCTTACATCAGGGAGAGAACCATGACCTTGTTCGACATGAAGGGAAAAGTCGCCGTCATCACCGGCTCGACGCGCGGCATCGGGCGCGCGATCGCCGAGCGGATGGCCGAGCACGGCGCCAAGGTCGTGATCTCCTCGCGCAAGGCCGACGTCTGCGAGCAGGTGGCGAAGGAGATCAACGACAGCTACGGCAAGGGCACTGCGGTTGCGATCGCGGCCAACATCTCTTCGAAGGAAAACCTGCAAAACCTGGTCGACGAGAGCAACCGCGCCTTCGGCAAGATCGACGTGCTGGTCTGCAACGCGGCGTCCAATCCCTATTATGGCCCGCTCGCCGGCATCTCCGACGATCAATTCAGAAAAATCCTCGAGAACAACATCGTCGCCAACAACTGGCTGATCTCGATGGTGGTGCCGCAGATGATCGAGCGCAAGGACGGCTCCGTCATCATCGTGTCCTCGATCGGCGGCCTCAAGGGCTCGACCATCCTCGGCGCCTACGCGATCTCGAAGGCCGCCGACATGCAGCTCGCGCGCAACCTGGCTTGTGAGTACGGCAAGCACAATATCCGCGTGAACTGCATCGCGCCCGGCCTGATCAAGACCGACTTCGCCAAGGCGCTGTGGGACAATCCGGACAATCTGAAGGCCTCGACCGCGCGCTCGCCGCTGCTGCGCATCGGCGTGCCGGACGAGATCGCGGGCTGCGCGGTGATGATGGGCTCGCGCGCCGGTGACTTCATGACCGGCCAGACCGTGGTGATCGACGGCGGCGCGACGATCAGCTGATCGTCGTTGGTGCGCAGAGCGTGCCACGCATTCATCTCGTCATCACCGGCGAAAGCGGGTGATCCAGTACGCCGAGGCCTCTCGATTCATCACGACCGCCGCGGCGTGCTGGATGCCCCGCTTTCGCGGAGCATGACAGCATTGATGAGGGGAGGCAGCGATCACTCCACTGCTGAGTACACCCCGTTCCTCACCAGCGAGCGGGTGTATTCGCGCTGGCCCGGGCCCTGCATCATGAAGACCGCGATCAGGTCTTCGCGCGGGTCGATCCAGAAGAACGTGCCGGCCATGCCGCTCCAGAAGTACTGGCCGACCGAGCCGGAGAACGCTGCGATGCCCTGCTGCATGCGCACGGCGAAGCCGAGGCCGAAGCTGTGGCCGGGCGACACCAGCGTGCCCTGAACCTTGACGCCGGCGCCGAGGTGATCGGAGGCCATGAATTCGAGCGTCTTGCGGCCGATGATCCTGGTGCCGTCGAGCGAGCCGCCATTGAGCAGCATCTGCGCGAAGCGGGCATAGTCCATCGTGGTCGACACCAGTCCGCCACCGCCGGATTCCATCGCCGGCTTCTCCAGCATGTTGAACAGTTGCACCTTCTCATTGGTCCAGGGATCGTTGCCAAATGCCTCGGCCAGCCGGCCGGCATTGGCTTCGGGCGTGTGGAACGCGGTCTCGTTCATCTGCAACGGCGCGAGGATGCGCTCGGTGAGGAATTCGCCGAGCGTCTTGCCGCTGACGACTTCGATGATGCGGCCGAGGATGTCGGTGGAGCGGCTGTAATTCCATTCGGCGCCCGGTTGGCAGACCAAGGGCATGCTGGCGAGCATGGTGGCGTGCTCTGCATTGGTGATCTTGCGGCTGCGCAGCCGCGACTGCTTGTAGAGCTCCTGCACCGGGCCGTTGCCGGTGTGGTCATAGGTTAAACCCGAGGTGTGGCGCAGCAGATCCTGGATCGTCATCTGCCGCTGCACGGGGACCAGCTCGAGCTTGCCGTCGCGTTCGACGCCGACCTTGGTCTCGGCGAATTCGGGGATGAACTTGGCGACGGGATCGTTGAGCAGGAAGTGGCCGTCCTCGAGCAGCTGCATGATGCCGACCGAGACGATCGGCTTGGTCATCGAGAAGATGCGGAAGACCGTGTCATGCGTCATCGGTGCCGCGGCGGTCGGGCTCTGCCGGCCGATCGCGTCGAACCAGCCGACCTGGCCGCGCCGCGCCACCAGCACGGTGAAGCCGGGCGCAGTTCCCTTGTCGACCTCGCGCTTGAACGTGTCGGACAGCGCCTGTAGCCGCGTGCCCGACAGTCCGATCGATTCGGGTTTGGCCAAGGGCAGGGACGGGGTGGCCGGGCTGGCGGCATGCTTGGTGGCGGTTTGGGCGTTCATGGTCTCTCCCGGGCTCTTGATTCTTGCGGCGAGGTGCCGACGAGGCGTGATGGTGGAAGTCTGACGCAGAAGTTTTGCAATGAACAGAAGCTTCAGCGCTCAGCCCTTGCAAACCGGCCATGCCCTGTGCTTGAAACGGCGCGAACCGGCGGCGACGTCGGTTCCCTGCAGGAGTGTAGCTCAATTGGTAGAGCACCGGTCTCCAAAACCGGGGGTCGCAGGTTCGAGCCCTGCCACTCCTGCCAGCTTTTAAGCCAACAATTTGAATACTTTGGCCGAGGTCCTGGACCCCGGCCATGATCGTTTCCGGCTACTTGACCAGCGGGCAGCCACCGTCCTTGAGCGGCCGGAACGCCTGGTCGCCGGGCACCTCGGCGAGCAGCTTGTAGTAATCCCACGGCGCCTTCGATTCTTCGGGCTTCTTGACCTCGAACAGGAACATCGAGTGCACCATGCGGCCGTCCTCGCGCACCACGCCGTTGTCGGTGAAGGCGTCGCGCACCGGGGTGGCGCGCATCTTGGCCAGTACCGGCTTGGTCTCCTTGGTGCCGGCGGCCTTGACCGCATTGAGGTAGTGCAGTGTGGCGCTGTAGGTCGCGGCCTGGTTCATCGTCGGCATCCGCTTGGTGCGCTCGAAGAAGCGCTTGCCGAAGGCGCGGGTGCGATCGTTGAGATCCCAATAATACGCCTCGGTGATGATCAGCCCCTGCGCGAGCTTCAGCCCGAGGCTGTGGATGTCGGAAATGAACATCACGATCCCGGCCAGATTCTGCCCGCCTGCGACGATGCCGAATTCGGACGCCTGCTTGATCGCGTTGATGGTGTCGCCGCCGCCATTGGCGAGGCCGACGATCTTGGCCTTCGAGGCCTGCGCCTGCAACAGGAAGGACGAGAAGTCCGGCGTGTTGAGCGGATGCCGCGCGCTGCCGAGCACCTTGCCGCCGGCGGCGCGGACCACGTCACCGGTGTCGCGCTCGATCGAATGGCCGAACACGTAGTCGGCGGTGATGAAGAACCAGGTGTCGCCGCCGTTCTTCACGATCGCGCTGCCGACGGTGTGGGCGTTGCCGTAGGTGTCGTAGGTCCAGTGCAGCGTATAGGGCGAGCAGGACTTGCCGGTGATGTCGGAGCTCGCCGCGTCCGTCACGATCATAATCTTCTCGAACTGCTTCGACATCTCCATGCCGGCGAGCGCGGTCGCCGAGGTCGGCATGTCGATGATCATGTCGACGCCTTCGGCCTCGTACCATTTCCGGGTGATGGTGGCGGCGACGTCGGCCTTGTTGAGGGCATCGGCGGTGACGAGCTCGATCGGCTTGCCGAACATCGAGCCGCCGAACTCCTCGATCGCCATCTTGGTGGCTTCGACGTTGCCGGCGCCGCCGATGTCCGAATAGACCGACTGGAAATCGGTCAGCACGCCGATCTTGAGCGGTGTCTGCTGCGCGAGCGCAGGCCCCGCCAGCACGGCGGCGAAGAGGCCGGCGGCGGACAGACTCGTGGCGATGGATTTCATGGTGATGCGTCCTCCCGGGGTGTTCTTATCGGTTTGTCCGACAAAGTTAGATTTGCCCGGTTCCAGTGTCAATTCTGGCCCGCCAGATGCGACAATCCAGCCGGTATGGACGCATTTGACGGTTCATCGGCCTTCCTCTAGCTTTGTCCGACAAACAACAATCGGGAGCCCAGGGTGCCCGCCACGCCATTGTTCCGGCGCATCGACGTCGCGCCGGCCTATCAGAAGGTCGCCGACGCGATCGAGCGCGAGATCATCAACGGCCGGATCAAGCCGGGCGAGCCGATCGGCACCGAGCAGCAGCTGGTGGAGCAGTTCGGCGTCAATCGCTCGACGGTGCGCGAAGGCATCCGCGTACTGGAGGAGGGCGGGCTGATCCGCCGCGATTCCAGCCGCCGCCTGCAAGCCTGCCTGCCGCGCTACAACAAGCTCGCCACGCGGCTGTCGCGCGCGCTGATCCTGCATGAGGTGACGTTCCGCGAATTGTTCGAGGCCTCGATGACGCTGGAGATCGCGAGCGTCGAAGGCGCGGTGGAGCGTGCCACCGATGAGAACATCGCCGAGCTCGCCGGCAATCTCGAGCGCAGCGCCAATGTGGTCGGTAATCCCGCCGAGCTCGCCGAGCTCGACGCCGAATTCCACGTGCTGATGGCCAAGGCCTCGCAGAACCGCGTGTTGCAGCTCGCCCGCGAGCCCGCCGCGCAGCTGTTCTTTCCGACCACCGAGA
Organism: Bradyrhizobium sp. UBA2491; assembly: GCF_002341725.1. NCBI lineage: Bacteria > Pseudomonadati > Pseudomonadota > Alphaproteobacteria > Hyphomicrobiales > Nitrobacteraceae > Bradyrhizobium > Bradyrhizobium sp. UBA2491. The sequence goes on along the minus strand of NZ_DDOP01000015.1, from coordinate 201,639 downwards.
TGATCGTCGGCGGCGTGCCGGAGGGCGGCGCGCGCCTCGTCGAGGCGCATGGCCATATGCTCGACGCGATCAGGCGCCGCGACAAGGAAGCCGGCGTGCTGTGGACGCGACGGCACTTGCAGGACTGGCGGCGCGGCTTCGAGAAGATCGCCTCGCTCGATCGTTCGGTCGAGCACACCTACATGGAACACGCCTACGCCGCTCGGCAATAGCGGCGGCGCGGCGAAGGCAGGACAACGACAACAAGCACATTCGGGAGGGCCTACATGAGCGAAGACATCGCAGCGACCATCCAGCGCGCGCGTGAGCACAGCATCGGCGATCTATTGCGCCGGTCGGCGAAGCGCTACCCAAACAAGACCGCGCTGATCTGCGGCGAGGTGGGCTGGACCTTCGCGGAGATGGACGCGATCTGCAACCGGCTCGGCCGCGGGTTGATCGGCCTTGGCGTCGCGAAGGGCGACCGCGTCGCGGTGCTGTCGCGCAATTCGCACGGCTTCGCCGCGCTGCGCTTCGCGGTGGCGCGGATCGGTGCGATCCTGGTGCCGATCAACTTCATGCTCAATCCCGACGAGATCAATTTCATCCTCGCCAATTCAGGCGCTAGGCTGCTCGCGGTCGGCCCTGACTTCGTGGAGACCGCGCATGCCGCGGCGGCCAAGGGCTCGGCGGTCGAGACCCTGATCTGGCTGCCCGGTGAAGATGCCGCGACCGCGCCTGAAGGCATCACGACATTCGACAGTTTGCTGCACAGCGATGCGTCGGCGCCGGACGTGTCGGTGGACAGCCGCGACCCCGCGCAGATCATTTACACCAGCGGCACCGAATCGCTGCCGAAGGGCGCGATCCTCACCCATGAAGCGGTGATGTGGCAGTATGTCAGCTGCATCATCGACGGCGGCATGGCGACCGACGACACCGTGCTGCACGCGCTGCCGCTCTATCACTGCGCGCAGCTCGACGTCTTCCTCGGACCCGCGATCTACCTCGGCGCCACCAGCCTGATCACCGGCAAGCCGGTGCCCGACAACGTCCTGGCGCTGATCGCGACCCACAGGATCAATTCGTTCTTCGCTCCGCCGACGATCTGGATCGCGATGCTGCGCTCGCCGGCGTTCGATCGCACCGACCTGTCGACCCTGCGCAAGGGCTATTACGGCGCCTCGATCATGCCGGTCGAGGTGCTGCTCGAATTGCAGCGCCGGCTGCCGGACGTGAAGTTCTGGAATTTCTACGGCCAGACCGAGATCGCGCCGCTCGCGACCGTGCTCGCGCCGCAGGACCAGCTGCCGAAGGCCGGCTCCGCCGGCAAGCCCGCGATCAATGTCGAGACCCGTGTGGTCAAGCCCGACATGACCGACGTCGCCGTCGGGGAGGTCGGCGAGATCGTGCACCGCTCGCCGCACCTGCTGTCCGGTTACTACAACGATCCGGTCAAGACCGCGGCCGCGTTTGCCGGCGGCTGGTTTCACTCCGGCGATCTCGCTGTTGTCGACGCCGATGGCTACATCACCGTGGTCGATCGCGTGAAGGACATGATCAAGAGCGGCGGCGAGAATGTCGCAAGCCGCGAGGTCGAGGAGATGGTCTACCGGCTGCCGGCGGTGTCGGAGGTCGCGGTGGTCGGGCTGCCCGACCCGCGCTGGATCGAGGCGGTGACCGCGATCGTCGTGGTCAAGGCCGGCGAGAGCCTCGATGCCGATACCGTCATCAAGCATTGCGCGGCGTCGATGGCCCATTTCAAGGTGCCGAAGCGGGTGATCTTCGTGGATGCCCTGCCGAAGAACCCGAGCGGCAAGCTGCTCAAGCGCGAGCTGCGGCAGCGCTATGTCGGCGGCTCGACGTTGGATCAGGCGGTCCAGAACAGCTTTGCCGGGTGATCGACCCGGCCGCGGCGGTGGATGGGCGAGGCCAATTGAGCTCCAGCCGTGCGCCTAAGTGCTTGATTTGAGGGGCTCTGTCCCGGTTCGCCGCAGCTGCGGCCGGGGTGGGGCGCGACGCTGCTGATCTTGACGTTTGGCTCCTCTCGCAGTAGATACCCGGCACTCGCAGCCGGCCCGCTTTGATGGCGGATATCCGGCGCGGCCTAATTCCCCGAACAATCGAGCTCGTTTATCGGCTCAACCTTCCAAACGAGGGCTGGGTCCGCAAGGTCGGCTGTTCGGATTCCTTGAAACGTTGCAATCGTCCGGAGACGGACGCGGATCTCACGATGGCTTTCAGCCCGTTCAAATTCCTGCAGGAAGTACGCTCGGAGACCGCCAAGGTCACCTGGCCGACGCGCCGCGAGACGACCATCACCACCATCATGGTGTTCGTGATGGTGGCGCTGGCCTCGATCTTCTTCTTCGCCGCGGATCAGATCATCCGCTATCTCATCACCCTGATACTGGGCATCCACTGATGAGCACTGGAACTCAATTGATGGACAAGCGCTGGTACATCGTTCACGCCTATTCCAACTTCGAGAAGAAGGTTCAGGAATCGATCCGCGAACAGGCCAAGCAGCGCGGGCTGGAAGATCTGTTCGAGCAGATCCTGGTGCCGACCGAGAAGGTCACCGAGGTGCGCCGCGGCCGCAAGATCGACGCCGAGCGCAAGTTCTTCCCGGGCTATGTGCTGGTGAAGATGAAGCTGACCGACGAGGCGTTCCATCTGATCAAGAACACCCCGAAGGTGACTGGCTTCCTCGGTGCGGAAAACAAGCCGATGCCGATCTCGGAAGCCGAGGCGATGCGGATCCTGCACCAGGTGCAGGAGGGCGTGGAGCGTCCGAAGGCGTCGGTGTCGTTCGAAATCGGCGAGAACGTGCGCGTGGCCGACGGCCCGTTCGCCTCGTTCTCCGGCGTGGTGGAAGAAATCGACGAGGCGCGCTCGCGCGTGAAGGTCGCGGTGTCGATCTTCGGCCGCGCGACCCCGGTGGAACTGGAATTCGGTCAGGTCGAAAAGGTGGTCTGACCGGACGGCGTGGGGTATACGCCTCGCGTCAAGCAAAGGCCGTGGGAGGGAGGAGGCGGTCGCCAGCCCCTTCAACCGAACCACGGAACCTGAAACCGCCGGCATCGCCGGCACAACAGGAGTACTAAATGGCAAAGAAAGTGACCGGATACCTGAAGCTTCAGGTCCCGGCCGGTGCGGCGAATCCCTCGCCCCCGATCGGTCCCGCGCTTGGTCAGCGCGGCCTCAACATCATGGAATTCTGCAAGGCGTTCAACGCCCAGACGCAGAAGGAAGAAAAGAACACGCCGATTCCGGTGGTGATCACGATCTACGCCGATCGTTCGTTCACCTTCGAGATGAAGACCCCCCCGATGTCCTTCTTCCTCAAGCAGGCTGCCAAGATCCAGTCCGGCTCGAAGGCGCCGGGCCGCGACAAGGCCGGCAAGGTGACCAAGGCGCAGGTGCGCGAGATCGCCGAGAAGAAGATGAAGGATCTGAATTGCGACACCATCGAATCGGCCATGAAGATGGTCGAGGGCTCTGCCCGCTCGATGGGTCTGGAAGTTGCGGGGTAACGGGCCATGTCAATCGGAAAGCGTTTGCAGAAGGCCCGCGAGGGTGTCGACCGCGAAAAGCTCTATCCGCTCGCGGATGCCATCAAGATGGTCAAGGAGCGCGCCAAGTCGAAGTTCGACGAGACGATCGAGATCGCGATCAATCTCGGCGTCGACCCGCGTCACGCCGACCAGATGGTCCGCGGCGTCGTCAACCTGCCGAACGGCACCGGCCGCACGCTGCGCGTCGGCGTGTTCGCGCGTGGCGCGAAGGCCGAGGAAGCCAAGGCCGCTGGTGCCGACGTCGTCGGTGCCGAGGACCTGGTCGAGAAGGTGCAGGGCGGTGCGATCGATTTCGATCGCTGTATCGCCACTCCCGACATGATGCCGCTGGTCGGCCGCCTCGGTAAGGTGCTCGGTCCGCGCGGCATGATGCCGAACCCGAAGATCGGCACCGTGACCATGGACGTCACCAACGCCGTGAAGGGTGCCAAGGGCGGTTCGGTCGAGTTCCGCGTCGAGAAGGCCGGCATCGTGCAGGCCGGCATCGGCAAGGCCTCGTTCTCCGAGGACAAGCTGGTCGAGAACGTCAAGGCGCTCGCCGACGCGGTCTCCAAGGCGAAGCCCGCCGGTTCCAAGGGCACCTACATCCAGCGCGTGGCGGTGTCCTCCACCATGGGCCCGGGCGTGAAGGTCGAGCCGGGCACGATCCTCGGCTGAGATCTCTGGCCGTAACGAGATAGAGAGGGCGGGATCGGGCAACCGATTCCGCCCTTTGTTTTGCCAAAGCGTTTTCGAGCGAAGCTACTTCCGTTTCGCATGAAGAAAGCGCGCCAAGACAAGATCTGAAGCCTCTCGCAGGAAACAATAACAATGCCCGATAAGGTTCTGGTCTATTCGCGTTTTCCCAAGGCCCAGCTGATCCGCTTCGGCGAGCGCTTCGAGCTGCTGAACGCCGCTGGCAAGCGGCTGGACGAAGCATTTCCGGCCGCGGAACTCGCGGGTATCCGCGCCATGATCACCGCTGGCGGCACGCCGCTCCGGGGCGATGCGATGGACCTGCTGCCGAAGCTCGGCGCGATCATCTGCTACGGCACCGGCTATGATGGCGTCGATCTCGCTGCGGCCGCCAGGCGCGGGATCGCGGTCGGCCACAGCCCGGGGGCGAATGCGGCGTCGGTTGCCGACACGGCGCTGACCCTGATGCTGGCGTCGGTGCGCCGTCTGCTGGTGGCCGACAATTATGTCCGGAGCGGCGACTGGGCCGGCGCCAAGCCGTCGCCGATGATGCGGCCGCAGGCCGGCATGCTCGGCCGCAAGGTCGGCGTCTACGGCATGGGCGAGATCGGCCGCAAGATCGCAAGCCGCGTCGCCGGCTTCGAGACCGAGGTCGGCTATTTCAGCCGCTCGAGGCACGACGTGCCCTACCAGTATTTTCCGACCCTCGAGGCGCTCAGCGACTGGTGCAGCGTGCTGATGGTCGCCGTGCGCGCCGGTGCGGAGACCGAGCGCGTGGTCAATGCCGACATCCTGCGCCGGCTCGGCAGCGACGGCATTGTCGTCAACATCTCGCGCGGCTCCGTCATCGACGAGGCGGCGCTGGTCGCGGTGCTGACCGATGGGACCATCGCCGGCGCCGGCCTCGACGTGTTCGCCAGGGAGCCTCATGTGCCGGATGCGCTGACCGCGTTGCCGAACGTGGTGCTGTCGCCGCATCTCGGCGGCCATACCTTGGAATCGCATGTCGCGATGCAGGACTGCGTGCTGGCCAATCTCGACGCGTTCTTTGCCGGCCGGCCGTTGCCCTATGCGGTCAAGGGCGCCTGAGAGGCCGACCTCGAAGGCATGACCAAGTTCCGCACACCTATGTCGGAACTGGTCCAATATTTGCTCTTGGCAAGCCGGGCAGGACCGGCTACATAGCGCCTTCCGGGCGTGCTGGCACTTGCTGGCATGTCCGTGCTCGCATTCCGAAAACCTGAGATGATAGGAGATCATTCCTTTCCGCATGCCGCAAGGATGCTCGAAAGGAAGGAGACCCGTCGCCTCTGGTGGAGTGAGAGCAGGGGCCTTCAGCTAGCTGAAGTGCCTTGATCCTGTCCAAGACTGCAGGCGCCCACGAGAACTTCGTGTTTTCAACGGCTTAATCGCATGGCCTGCATAGACGGGTGAAGACCGGATTTTGCACTTCACGTCGCGGCATGGTCGCGGCTGGAAGGCTGGTTTGGTTCGAACCTCGACAGCCCATGGCCGCAAGGCTCTGGGAGGGCAGGCTACTAGATGTCGTCTTGCCCGGCATGTCCGAAGGGTCTTAGCGCCCCAGCGGATCAGGTTTAGGGCGGGACGATGGGTGCAACCCGGCGGTCCTGCCTTCGCGGAAAGGCCGCCAACCGGAAAGAGCTTGCTGTGGAACGAGCGGCAAAAAAGGAGTCGGTCGAACAACTTAACGGGGTCTTCAAGGCCACGTCGGTTGCGATCGTTGCTCACTATTCCGGCCTCACCGTGGCCCAGATGCAGAAGCTGCGCATGCAGATGAAGCAGGCGGGCGCGTCGGTGAAGGTCTCGAAGAACCGTCTCGCCAAAATTGCTCTTGAAGGCACTGACGTCGCTGCCATCGGCTCCCTGCTGAAGGGGCCGACCGTGATCGCTACTTCGGACGATCCGGTTGCGGCGCCAAAGGTTGCCGTCGAATTCGCCAAGGCGAACGAGAAGTTCGTCATCCTTGGCGGCTCGATGGGTAAAACCGTCCTGAATGTCGACAGCGTGAAGGCGCTCGCCTCACTGCCGTCGCTCGACGAACTGCGCGGCAAGATCGTTGGCCTCATCGTGGCGCCGGCGACCAAGCTTGCTCAGCTCTCGAACGCGCCCGCGGCCAAGCTCGCGCGCGTCATCCAGGCTCATGCCTCAAAGGGCGAAGCGGCCTGACCCTTCGCTAATCTCAAACCTGGTTCGAACCAAACGTTTAAGGAAACAGATCAATGGCTGACTTGCAGAAAATCGTCGACGACCTCTCGAGCCTCACCGTGCTCGAAGCCGCCGAACTCGCCAAGCTCCTCGAAGAAAAGTGGGGCGTCTCCGCCGCTGCCGCCGTTGCGGTGGCCGGCCCGGCTGCTGGCGGCGGTGCCGCTGCTCCGGCTGAAGAGAAGACCGACTTCACCGTCGTGCTGGCTGCCGCCGGCGACAAGAAGATCGAGGTCATCAAGGAAGTCCGCGCCATCACCGGCCTGGGCCTGAAGGAAGCCAAGGACCTCGTCGAAGGCGCTCCGAAGCCGGTCAAGGAAGGCGTCAACAAGGACGAAGCCGACAAGATCAAGGCTCAGCTCGAGAAGGCTGGCGCCAAGGTCGAGCTCAAGTAATGCGCGATCCGGGAGCGCCGCAGGGCGCTCCCGGGCCATGCAAACGGCGTGCGACAGGTTGTCGCGTGGCGCGTCGGACACAAGAAAGTGTGGGGATCCGTGGACTTAACCCTCGAATCTCCATTATTGCCTACCCATATGGGGTTGGCAGCGGAAAAACACGGTCGGTGGCGGGGACGGCAGGGTCCTCGGGCTAGGCCGTTGGGAGACAGTCAGATTTCGGGCTTTTTCAGTCCGTGAAGCGGAGCGTTTGGACGAGCGGGTGCAGTGATGCGCCCCGCGCGTCGTTTTGCGTTTTGAAGGCAATGGAAGCCGGGACTGGGATTTAATTCCTGAGCGCTGGCTTCGTTCCTTCGGGACGATTCGAAATTCAACCCGGGGCCGATGGCAGTCGCGTCCCGGAAGGTTCGCCAGACAAAGGCGACGAAAATGAGAGGCCACGATGGCGCAGCAGACATTCACCGGTCGCAAACGCGTACGCAAGTTTTTCGGTCACATCAAGGAAGTCGCCGAGATGCCGAACCTCATCGAGGTTCAGAAGGCGTCCTATGACCAGTTCCTGATGGTCGACGAGCCGGCCGGCGGCCGCCTCGACGAGGGCCTGCAGGCGGTGTTCCGCTCGGTGTTTCCGATCTCGGACTTCTCCGGCACCTCGATGCTCGAGTTCGTCCGCTACGAGTTCGAACAGCCGAAATATGACGTCGACGAGTGCCGCCAGCGCGGCATGACCTTCGCTGCGCCGCTCAAGGTGACGCTGCGCCTGATCGTGTTCGATATCGACGAGGAAACCGGCGCCAAGTCGGTGAAGGACATCAAGGAGCAGGACGTCTACATGGGCGATATCCCGCTCATGACGATGAATGGCACCTTCGTGGTCAACGGCACCGAGCGCGTCATCGTTTCGCAGATGCACCGTTCGCCCGGCGTGTTCTTCGACCACGACAAGGGCAAGACCCATTCGTCCGGCAAGCTGCTGTTTGCCGCGCGCGTGATTCCGTATCGCGGGTCCTGGCTCGACATCGAGTTCGACGCCAAGGACATCGTGTTCGCGCGCATCGATCGCCGCCGCAAGATCCCCGTGACCTCGCTGATGTACGCGCTCGGTCTCGACGGCGAGCAGATCCTGTCGACCTTCTACAAGAAGATCGCCTACAAGCGGACCAAGGAAGGCTGGCGCGTGCCGTTCGACGCCAACCGCTTCCGCGGCTACTCGACGATCAATGACCTGATCGACGCCGACACCGGCAAGGTGGTGCTCGAGGCCGGCAAGAAGCTGACCGTGCGCACCGCACGTCAGATGCAGGAGAAGGGCCTCAAGGCGCTGCGCATGTCGGACGAGGAGCTCGTCGGCAACTATCTCGCCGAGGATCTCGTCAACCCGAAGACCGGTGAAATCTACGCCGAAGCCGGCGAAGAGATCACCGAGAAGTCGATGAAGGTGCTGAACGAGCAGGGCTACAAGGACCTGCCGCTGCTCGACATCGACCACGTCAATGTCGGTGCCTACATCCGCAACACGCTCTCGGCCGACAAGAACATGACGCGTGAGGACGCGCTGTTCGACATCTACCGCGTGATGCGTCCGGGCGAGCCGCCGACGCTGGATTCGGCGCAGGCCATGTTCCAGTCGCTGTTCTTCGATGCCGAGCGCTACGACCTTTCCGCGGTCGGCCGCGTCAAGATGAACATGCGCCTCGAGCTCGATGCGCCCGACACCCATCGCACGCTGCGCAAGGAAGACATCCTGGCGGTCATCAAGACCCTGGTCGACCTGCGCGACGGCAAGGGCGAGATCGACGACATCGACCACCTCGGCAACCGCCGGGTGCGTTCGGTCGGCGAGCTGATGGAGAACCAGTACCGGATCGGCCTGCTCCGCATGGAGCGCGCGATCAAGGAGCGCATGTCGAGTGTCGATATCGACACCGTGATGCCGCAGGACCTGATCAACGCCAAGCCGGCGGCTGCCGCGGTGCGCGAGTTCTTCGGCTCGTCGCAGCTGTCGCAGTTCATGGACCAGACCAACCCGCTGTCGGAGATCACCCACAAGCGACGCCTGTCGGCGCTTGGCCCGGGCGGTCTGACCCGCGAGCGTGCCGGCTTCGAAGTCCGCGACGTGCATCCGACGCATTACGGCCGGATCTGCCCGATCGAGACGCCGGAAGGTCCGAACATCGGCCTGATCAACTCGCTGGCGACGTTCGCGCGCGTCAACAAATACGGCTTCGTCGAGACGCCCTATCGCAAGATCAAGGACGGCCGGGTCACCGACGAGGTGGTCTATCTGTCGGCGATGGAAGAGGGGCGCTACCGCGTCGCGCAGGCCAACGTGCCGCTCGATGCCAAGGGCCGCTTCACCGACGATCTGGTGGTCTGCCGCCACGCCGGCGAAGTGCTGCCGGTGACGCCGGACAAGGTCGACTACATGGACGTGTCGCCGAAGCAGCTGGTTTCGGTCGCCGCGGCGCTGATCCCGTTCCTCGAGAACGACGACGCCAACCGCGCGCTGATGGGCTCGAACATGCAGCGCCAGGCGGTGCCGCTGGTTCGCGCCGAGGCGCCGTTCGTCGGCACCGGCATGGAAGGCGTGGTCGCCCGTGACTCGGGCGCGGCGATCGCCGCGCGCCGCTCGGGCGTGATCGACCAGATCGACGCCACCCGCGTCGTGATCCGCGCCACCGAGGATCTCGATCCGACCAAGTCGGGCGTCGATATCTACCGGCTGATGAAGTACCAGCGCTCGAACCAGTCGACCTGCATCAACCAGCGTCCGCTGGTGAAGGTCGGCGACATCGTCAAGAAGGGCGACATCATCGCTGACGGTCCGTCGACCGATCTCGGCGAGCTCGCGCTCGGCCGCAACGTGCTGGTCGCGTTCATGCCGTGGAACGGCTACAACTTCGAAGACTCGATCCTGCTCTCCGAGCGGATCGTGAAGGACGACGTCTTCACCTCGATCCACATCGAGGAGTTCGAGGTGATGGCCCGCGACACCAAGCTCGGTCCTGAGGAAATCACCCGCGACATTCCGAACGTCTCGGAAGAAGCGCTGAAGAACCTCGACGAAGCCGGTATCGTCTACATCGGTGCGGAAGTCCGCGCCGGCGACATCCTGGTCGGCAAGATCACGCCGAAGGGCGAGAGCCCGATGACGCCGGAAGAGAAGCTCTTGCGCGCCATCTTCGGCGAGAAGGCCTCCGACGTCCGCGATACTTCGCTGCGCGTGCCTCCGGGCGTGCAGGGCACCATCGTGGAAGTCCGCGTGTTCAACCGCCACGGCGTCGACAAGGACGAGCGTGCGCTGGCGATCGAGCGGGAAGAGATCGAGCGCCTGGCCAAGGACCGCGACGACGAGCAGGCGATCCTGGACCGCAACGTCTACAACCGCCTCGCCGAGCTGCTGGAGAACCGCCAGGGCATCGCCGGCCCCAAGGGCTTCAAGAAGGATACCAAGATCACCCGCGCGGTGCTCGACGAGTATCCGAAGTCGCAGTGGTGGCTGTTCGCCTCGCCGAACGACAAGCTGATGGCCGAGATCGAGGCCATGCGGAAGCAGTACGACGAGTCGAAGAAGGGCCTCGAGCAGCGCTTCCTCGACAAGGTCGAGAAGCTCCAGCGTGGTGACGAATTGCCGCCCGGCGTGATGAAGATGGTCAAGGTCTTCGTCGCGGTGAAGCGCAAGATCCAGCCCGGCGACAAGATGGCCGGCCGTCACGGCAACAAGGGCGTGGTGTCGAAGATCGTGCCGATCGAGGACATGCCGTTCCTCGAGGACGGTACCCATGCGGACATCGTGCTCAACCCGCTCGGCGTGCCCTCGCGCATGAACGTCGGCCAGATCCTCGAGACGCATCTCGGTTGGGCCTGCGCCGGCCTCGGCAAGCGCATCGGCCAGACCATCGACGCCTACTATCAGAGGCAGGATCTCAAGCCGCTGCGCGAGACCCTGAAGAAGATCTACGGCGAGGATGAAACCATCAAGTCGCTGAACGACAACGAGCTGCTGGAACTCGGCCGCAACCTGAGCCACGGCGTGCCGATCGCAACGCCGGTGTTCGACGGCGCCAAGGAAGCCGACATCGAGGAGATGCTGAAGCTCGCGGGCTTCGACGCCTCCGGCCAGTCGACCGTCTATGACGGCCGTACCGGCGATGCGTTCGATCGCAAGGTGACGATGGGCTACATCTACATGCTCAAGCTGCACCATCTCGTGGACGACAAGATCCACGCGCGTTCGATCGGTCCGTACTCGCTCGTCACCCAGCAGCCGCTGGGCGGCAAGGCGCAGTTCGGCGGCCAGCGCTTCGGCGAAATGGAGGTCTGGGCGCTGGAAGCCTACGGCGCCGCCTACACGCTGCAGGAGATGCTGACCGTGAAGTCGGACGACGTCGCCGGCCGTACCAAGGTGTACGAGGCGATCGTGCGCGGCGACGACACCTTCGAGGCCGGCATTCCGGAATCGTTCAACGTGCTGGTCAAGGAAATGCGCTCGCTCGGCCTCAACGTCGACCTGCACAATTCCAAGGTGGGACCGGCGCCGACGTCGGAAGCCGCCGAGTAACGCTGTGATCGATGCCCGGCGCGTTTCTCGCGCCGGGCCTTCGCGCTCCGCCCGGACGTTGAGTGGGGCGCGCGCTGACTAAAAGTTTCGAATTTGCTGCCGGTGACGATCGGCACGCGAGGAGAAGACCATGAATCAAGAGATTATGAATCTTTTCAATCCGACGACGCCGGCTCAGGTCTTCGACCAGATCCGGATTTCGATCGCGTCTCCGGAGAAGATTCTGTCCTGGTCGTACGGCGAGATCAAGAAGCCAGAGACCATCAACTACCGCACCTTCAAGCCGGAGCGCGACGGCCTGTTCTGCGCCCGCATCTTCGGGCCGATCAAGGACTACGAGTGCCTGTGCGGCAAGTACAAGCGGATGAAGTACAAGGGCATCATCTGCGAGAAGTGCTCGGTCGAGGTGACGCTGTCGCGCGTTCGGCGCGAGCGCATGGGCCACATCGAGCTGGCGGCGCCGGTCGCCCACATCTGGTTCCTGAAGTCGCTGCCGTCGCGCATCGGCCTCCTGCTCGACATGACGCTGAAGGATCTCGAGCGGATCCTGTACTTCGAGTACTACGTCGTGCTGGAGCCGGGTCTGACCGCGCTGAAGGACCGTCAGCTGCTGTCGGAAGACGAGTATCTGAAGGCGCAGGACGAGTACGGCCAGGACAGCTTCACCGCCATGATCGGCGCCGAGGCGATCCGCGAGCTGCTGAAGGGGCTCGAGCTCGAGAAGCTCGAGGCGACCTTGCGTGCCGACATGGCGGAGACCGACTCCGACATCAAGCACAAGAAGCTTGCCAAGCGTCTGAAGATCGTCGAGGCGTTCCGCGTCTCCGGCAACAAGCCGGAATGGATGATCATGACGGTGGTGCCGGTGATCCCGCCGGACCTGCGTCCGCTGGTGCCGCTCGACGGCGGCCGGTTCGCGACCTCGGACCTCAACGACCTGTATCGCCGCGTCATCAACCGCAACAACCGCTTGAAGCGGCTGATGGAGCTGCGTGCGCCCGACATCATCATCCGCAACGAAAAGCGCATGCTGCAGGAGGCCGTCGACGCGCTGTTCGACAACGGCCGCCGTGGCCGCGTCATCACGGGTGCCAACAAGAGGCCATTGAAGTCGCTCGCCGACATGCTGAAGGGCAAGCAGGGCCGGTTCCGTCAGAACCTGCTCGGCAAGCGCGTCGACTATTCGGGCCGTTCGGTGATCGTGGTCGGTCCCGAACTGCGCCTGCATCAGTGCGGCCTGCCGAAGAAGATGGCGCTCGAGCTGTTCAAGCCGTTCATCTACTCGCGGCTCGACGCCAAGGGCCTCTCCACCACGGTGAAGCAGGCCAAGAAGCTGGTCGAGAAGGAGCGTCCGGAGGTCTGGGATATTCTCGACGAGGTGATCCGCGAGCATCCGGTGCTGCTGAACCGCGCGCCGACGCTGCATCGTCTGGGCATCCAGGCGTTCGAGCCGGTGCTGATCGAAGGCAAGGCGATCCAGCTGCATCCGCTGGTCTGCGCCGCCTTCAACGCCGACTTCGACGGCGACCAGATGGCCGTGCACGTTCCGCTGTCGCTCGAAGCGCAGCTGGAAGCGCGCGTGCTGATGATGTCGACCAACAACATCCTGCATCCGGCGAACGGCCAGCCGATCATCGTGCCGTCGCAGGACATCGTGCTCGGCCTCTACTACGTCTCGATCATGCGCGAAGGCCTGCCCGGCGAGGGCAAGATCTTCGGCGACATGGCCGAGCTCGAGCATGCCCTGCATTCGAAGGTCATCCACCTCCACACCAAGATCAAGTACCGGTGGGAAGGCATGGACGAGGAAGGCAAGATGTCGAAGCGGTGGATCGAAACCACCGCCGGTCGCGTCATGCTCGGCAATCTGCTGCCGAAGAGCACCAAGATCTCGTACGACATCATCAACAAGCTGATGACCAAGCGCGAGATCTCCGGCGTGATCGACCAGGTCTACCGTCACTGCGGTCAGAAGGAGACGGTGATCTTCTGCGACCGCATCATGGCGCTCGGCTTCTACAACGCCTTCAAGGCGGGCATCTCGTTCGGCAAGGACGACATGGTCGTGCCGGCGTCGAAGTGGAAGATCGTGGACCAGACCCGTACGCTGGCGAAGGATTTCGAGCAGCAGTACAATGACGGCCTGATCACCCATGGCGAGAAGTACAACAAGGTCGTCGACGCCTGGTCGAAGGCCGGTGAAGAAGTCGCCAAGGCGATGATGAAGGAGATCTCGTCCACCAAGAAGACGGCGGCGGGCGCGGATGCCGACATCAACTCGATCTACATGATGGCGCACTCCGGTGCGCGTGGTTCGCCGGCCCAGATGCGCCAGCTCGCCGGCATGCGCGGCCTGATGGCCAAGCCGTCGGGCGAGATCATCGAGACGCCGATCATTTCCAACTTCAAGGAAGGTCTGTCGGTTCTCGAGTACTTCAACTCGACCCACGGCGCCCGCAAGGGCCTCGCGGACACCGCGTTGAAGACCGCGAACTCGGGCTACCTGACCCGTCGTCTGGTCGACGTCGCGCAAGACTGCATCATCACGCAGACCGATTGCGGCACCAAGCTCGGCATCAAGATGCGCGCCATCGTCGACGCCGGCACCGTGGTCGCCTCGCTCGGTTCGCGTATCCTGGGCCGCACGGCCTGCGATGACGTGCGTGATCCCGCCACCAACGAGGTCGTCATCAAGCGCGACACCTTGATGGAGGAGAGTCATGTCGACGCGATCCAGCAGGCCGGCATCCAGGAGGTGAAGATCCGCTCCGCACTGACCTGCGAGCTGATCAACGGCATCTGCGCCAAGTGCTACGGCCGCGATCTGGCCCGCGGCACCCCGGTCAACCACGGTGAGGCCGTCGGCGTCATCGCGGCGCAGTCGATCGGTGAGCCCGGCACGCAGCTGACGATGCGCACGTTCCACATCGGCGGCGCCGCGCAGCTCAACGAGCAGTCGTTCGTCGAATCCAACTTCGACGGCAAGATCGTGATCCGGAACAAGGCGATCGCCCGCAACAGCGAGGGCAGCCTGATCGCGATGGTGCGCAACATGGTCGTTGCGATCGTCGATGCCGACGGCGCCGAGCGTGCCACCCACCGTATTCAGTACGGTTCGAAGATGCACGTCGGCGAAGGCGACATGGTCAAGCGCGGCCAGCGCATCGCCGAGTGGGACCCCTATACCCGCCCGGTGCTCACCGAAGTCGAGGGTACGATCGGTTTCGAGGATCTGGTCGAAGGCCAGTCGATCTCGGAAACGCTCGACGAATCGACCGGTATCGCCAAGCGCGTGGTCATCGACTGGCGCACGACGCGCGGCGGCTCGGACCTGCGTCCGGCCATCGTGGTCAAGGGCAAGGACGGCAAGGTGCTGAAGCTCGCGCGTGGCGGCGATGCCCGCTACATGCTGTCGGTCGACGCCATTCTGTCGGTCGACATCGGTGCGAAGGTGATGCCCGGCGACATCCTGGCGCGTATCTCGACCGAGAGCGCCAAGACGCGTGACATCACCGGCGGTCTGCCGCGGGTGGCGGAACTGTTCGAGGCTCGCAAGCCGAAGGATGCGGCGATCATCGCGGAGACCGCGGGCACGATCCGCTTCGGCCGCGACTACAAGAACAAGCGTCGCATCTCGATCGAGCCGATGGACAAGACCGAGGAGCCGCGCGAGTACCTGATCCCGAAGGGCAAGCACATCCACCTTCAGGACGGCGACATCGTCGAAAAGGGCGATTTCATCGTCGAAGGCAATCCGGCGCCGCACGACATCCTGGCGATCAAGGGCATCGAGGAACTCGCTGCCTATCTGGTCAACGAAATCCAGGAGGTCTACCGGTTGCAGGGCGTGCTCATCAACGACAAGCACATCGAGGTGATTGTCCGTCAGATGCTGCAGAAGGTCGAGGTCACCGACCAGGGCGACACCGACATGATCTCGGGCGAGCAGGTCGACAAGATCGAGTTCGACGCGCTCAACACCAAGGCCAAGGAGGAGGGCAAGAAGCCCGCCACGGGGACGCCGGTTCTGCTCGGCATCACCAAGGCGAGCTTGCAGACCCGCTCGTTCTTCTCGGCGGCGTCGTTCCAGGAGACCACGCGCGTGCTCACCGAGGCGGCGGTCAACGGCAAGATCGACCCGCTCGAAGGCCTCAAGGAGAACGTCATTGTCGGCCGCCTGATCCCGGCCGGCACCGGCGCCTCGATGGCGCGGATCCGCGAAGTCGCGGTCAAGCGCGACAAGCTGATCCTCGACGAGCGCGAGAAGCAGCAGGCGGCGATCGTGCCGACGGCCCCGGAAGCGGAGCCGCTGGCACTGCCGCCCGCGGAATAGGCATCCGCAAGACTACGGTAGCCAACGAGAAGGCCGGCGTTCTGCCGGCCTTTTTGCTGCTTTCTTTGCTTGCTGCGGTGCAGGGACGCAGTTTGTTCATCTTTCCTTCAGGCTAAAAAGTGCCTTTGCTAGGGTGACTTAGACCGGCTGCTCGGCAGTGCCGGAGACGACGGAATTCATAATGCTCGACTTGGCTATCGTAGGCGGCGGCCCCGGGGGGCTGATGAGCGCCTGGTACTTGAAGCGTAAACTCGGCGACCTCTGCCGCGTCACCATCTTCGAGGCGTCGAACCGTCTCGGCGGCAAAATCGTCACGCGCAAATTCGACACCGCACCCGCGATGTATGAAGCGGGCGTCGCCGAGATCTATGACTACTCGATGACGGGACCCGACCCGCTGCGCGAGCTGATCCAGCATTTCGGCCTGCAAACCATCCCGATGGACGCCGAGCAGGTCCATCTCGACGGCGAGCTGCTCGCCGACGTCCCCGGCATGCGCCGCAAATACGGGCCGAAGACCGCGGCCGCGATCGAGGCATTCCGCAAGCGTTGCAGCGATCTGGTGTCGCCGATCGAATATTACGAGGGCGTCGGCGCTCACGACAACGAGCACCCGTGGGCCTACAAGACCGCCGAGCAGATCCTCGATGAAGAGGTCGAGGACGTGACCGCCAAGCGGTTCTTCAAGGTGATGGCGCGCTCCGATCTCGCGACCGAGAGCCACAACACCAACGGCCTCAACGCGCTGAAGAACTACGTGATGGATGTCGACGGCTATATCGGGCTGTATTCGATCCAGAACGGCAACGAGCAGCTGATCGATTGCCTGCGCTCGGAGGTCGATGCCGACATCCAGCTCAACCACCGCGTCCTCAAGGTCGGCAAGACCGCGGCCGGCCGCTACCAGCTCAACATGATGAACGGCAAGGGGCCGGAGACCCGCGACTTCGACCTCGTGCTGGTCTGCCTGCCGCACTCATGGCTTGCGACCATGCGCTGGGACGGCGAGGAGCTGCGCCGGTCGATGGTCAAGCACGTCGCCTATTTCGATCGCCCGGCGCACTATCTGCGCGTCTCGGTGCTGTTCGACGAGCCGTTCTGGGGCGAGAAGATCCCGGGCGCCTGGTTCATGTCGGAAGCGTTCGGCGGCTGCTGCGTCTACAATGAGGGCGCGCGCCACGACGTCGGCAAGCACGGTGTGCTGAACTGGCTGATCGCGGGCTCCGACGCGCTCGCCTTCGCCAATCTCTCTGACCAGGAACTGATCGATGCCGCGCTGAAGTCGCTGCCGGCCTCGCTCGGCAATGCCCGCGAGCACTTCCTCGAGGGCAAGATCCATCGCTGGCTGTCGTCGGTCAACGCGCTGCCCGGCGGCCTGCCGGTGCGCGACGTCATGACCAATCACCGTCCCGAGCCGAAGGACCACCCCGGCATCGTGGTGGTCGGCGACTATCTGTTCGATTCGACGCTGAACGGGTTGCTCGATTCCTCCGATGCCGCGACCGACATCGTCGTCACCGAGATGATGCGGCTGCGCCGCGCCCGCGCCCAGCAAGGCGCCGAGCTGTCCGACAAGATCGACCGCAGCTATTTCGAGAACTATCGCGGCGCCGGCCCCTACAGCGAAGTCTGGCGCAACTTCACCGACCCGGCCTATCTGACCGACCTGATCAAGACGGTCTGGGGCAGGGCGAAGGGCTACAAGCTGCTGGTGGCGGGCTCGGCCAGCGGCGAACTGGTCGGCGCGCTGCGCGACCGCGGCATCGATGCCTGGGGCATCGAGAACAACCGCTACATCCACGGCAAGACGCCGAAGGCGCTGAAGAAGTACAACAAGCTCGGCTCGATCGCCGACATGCCGTTCAAGGCCAACGAGTTCGACTTCGTGTTCGAGACCTCGCTGTGCCATCTCGGCGAGAAGCAGGTCCCGCGCGCGGTGCGCGAGCTCAACCGCGTGGTCAAGACCGGCCTGATCTTCGCGTCGGTGACCTCGGACATGGCGCCGGCGGTGATCGATCGCTACGACCTGTTGCGCGGAGTGAAGAAGCTCGGCACCTGGTGGGAATGGTCGGAATTGTTCTTCGGCAACGGCTTCGACCTGTCGATGCACCGCCGCGACTGCACCGACGCGCTGTGGGCGCTGACGCTGGCCGCCAACAAGGGGCCGGGGCAGTGGTACACCGACTCCGACAGCCTGCGCTATTCGTTCTTCGACAAGGTCGAGGCCGACCTCGACTAGCGACAACGGGCGCAGGGCGCAGGCCCTGCGTCGACAAACTGTCGCGCCGATGTCCGATCCAGGGACCACCGCGGCAACGCGTCGGCCGGCCCAAACGCTTTGCCGAATTCATCCTGATCGCTTAGGATCGCAGCCGCAGCGCTCGCCGCTGCGGTTTCGATTTGCGGTCATGCCGGCCGTGGAGCATCGGTTGGTTTCATGGCGCCAAGACCTCCTGCATCAGACGATCCGAGCCGGTCCGATGCCGACGATCCCGAGCTGAAGAAGAAGCCCGTCGCCGCGTCCGGTCCGCCCGTGCCGGCAGGCACCGCGAAGCCCGCCGCGGCGCCGGCTGACGAAGCCGATGACGAGGAGGAGGACGAGGACGACGAGCTCGATGACGATGATGACGACGAGGATCTCGTCGTCTTCACCGCCAAGGAAGCCGCCGGCGCGCTCTCCACGATCTTCGGCTTCGTTCGGCCGCTGCTCGCCAACTACCGCAAGCCGTTCGCCTTCGTCAGCTTCGGCGTGCTGGTCGAGACGTTGTTCAACGTCATCATGCCGCTCAGCCTGAAGTTCCTGATCGACGACGCGCTCGGCGAGGAGGACTTCCAGGCGCTCTACAAGATCCTCGGCGTGCTCGCGGTCGCCGGGATCATCACCTCGATCATCGCGGTCTGGTACGAGCGCTGGGATGCGCGGCTCGCCGCGGGCATCATCGCCGACGTCCGGACGCGCATCTTCGAGCATGTCCAGAACCTGCCGTCGGCTTATTTCGCGCGCACCAAGCGCGGCGAGATCCTGTCGCGCTTCTCGATCGATCTGTCGGCCTTCGAAGGCTCGGTCAAGACCTTCGCCAACAGCGCGGCGTTGCCGTTCCTCGAGTTGATCGCCGGCATCATCCTGATGCTGTTCCTGAACTGGCAGCTCGCCGCGGTCGCCCTGCTGGTGTTTCCGATCACGCTGATCGGGCCGCGTATCCTGACGCCGAAGGCGGTGCAGGCCAATTACGAGCAGAAGCAGAATGAGGCCGCGCTGCTCGGAACGGTGCAGGAGAACGTCGCCGCGCAAGCGGTGGTGAAGGCGTTCAATCTGCAGCGCCGGGCGCTCGGCTGGTTCACGTTGCGCAACCGCGACGTCCGCGCCAAGGCCTCGTCGGCGATGTTCCTGTCGACCATGGTGGAGCGAACCGTCACCATCTCGGTGCTGTTGTTGCACCTCGTGGTGCTGGCGATCGGCGCCTATCTCGCCACCAAGGGCCAGATCACGGTCGGCACCTTCGTGACCTTCGAGAGCGCATTCTGGGAAGTGTCATACAACATCGCCCATCTGATGCACTTCATCCCGGTGTCGATCCAGTCGGCGGCGGCGGTGCGGCACATCCAGGAGTTGCTGGACGAGCCGACCCGTGGCGCCGACCGTCCCGGTGCGCCGGATCTGCCGCGCATCACCCACGACATTTCGTTCGACCGCGTCACCTTCCAGTATGAGGGGGCGCAGACGCCGGTGCTCGACAATCTCAGCCTCAAGCTCAATGCCGGCAAGAGCATCGCCATCGTCGGCCCCAGCGGCTCCGGCAAGAGCACGCTGATCAATCTGATCCTGCGGCTCTACGTGCCCGACGAGGGCCGGGTCGCGATCGACGGCGTCGACATCCGCCGGGTGACGCGCGAGTCGCTGCGGGCGAACATGGCGGTCGTGTTCCAGGAGAACATGCTGTTCAACATGTCGATCCGCGAGAACATCCGGCTCGGCAAGGAAGGCGCGACCGACACGGAGGTCGAGGACGCCGCGAGGAAGGCCGAGATCCATCGCTACATCATGAGCCTGCCGCAGCGTTACGACACGCCGGTCGGCGAGCGCGGCGATACCCTGTCGGGCGGGCAGCGCCAGCGCATCGCGATCGCGCGCGCGCTGATCCGCAATCCGTCCGTGTTGCTGCTCGACGAGGCGACCTCGGCGCTCGACCAGACCACGGAAGCGGCGATCAACCGTACGTTGCTGAAGGTCGCCCGAGGCCGCACCATGATCTGGTCGACCCACCGCCTGACCTCGGTGGTCGAGATGGACGAGATCATCGTGATCTCAGGCGGCCGGGCGATCGAACGCGGCTCGCACGAGGAACTGCTGGCCCGGAACGGCGTCTACCGCAAGCTGTGGGACGACCAGGGGCACCTCAACCACGACGCGGATGATGATGACGACGACGCGGACGATGAAGATGATGATGAGGAGGATGAAGGCGAGGAGGCGTGACGCCGCTGCGCGGCTGATGCCCGGACCCGGCGTCCGCTGATCCGAGCCTCAAGCCCTGTCCGCGGCCTGCGGACGCTGCCTGAAATGACCAGCCGGCCGGGTCGCCGACGGCGCCGCCGACGGATTGCGCAGCCGGCGCAGCGTGCCGCGGCCGAGATAGCTGAAAAAGCGCGCCCAGCGCTGCGCCTGCCAGTATGGCCCGCTGTCGATCGAGACCCGGCGGAAGTCGAAGGCCTTGGCGTTCGACCAGGCATCGCAGGCCGTCTTGACCGGGTCGTCGTAGAACGCGGTGATCTTGTCCTCGCCCATGCCGTCGGTCGCAAGCCAGGCCGGGATGTGG
This sequence comes from Bradyrhizobium sp. UBA2491, assembly GCF_002341725.1. Taxonomy (NCBI): domain Bacteria; kingdom Pseudomonadati; phylum Pseudomonadota; class Alphaproteobacteria; order Hyphomicrobiales; family Nitrobacteraceae; genus Bradyrhizobium; species Bradyrhizobium sp. UBA2491. The sequence goes on along the minus strand of NZ_DDOP01000015.1, from coordinate 181,078 downwards.
ACGTTGCAGAGCTGGGCGACGTCCGTGAACACCTTGTCGGTCCCGGTGCCGGTGACCGGGCAGGTGCTGGCGAAGGCATCGCCGACCAGCACGACGCCGGCCTGCCGATAGCCGGTGCTGACATAGATGTCGGCCGGCCTGACCTTGATGTCGCCCGCGACCTCGAATTCGCCGGTGAGCCGGCGCAGCCGCGGCAGCGCGGCGTTCAGCGTCTCGACCGGACTACGCCGGATCGCCCGCAGCCAGGGATCGTCGGCCTGGCGGTAGGTGAAGAGGTTGGCGCGCATCCGGTTTCCGATCGGAAACAGCGTGATGTAGGGAATCCGGTCGCTCGGGCGCTCCGAGAAATAGGTCATGGCCGGGAACGGGAAGGCGGGACGGCCCACCGGCACGAAGTCGAAACCGATCGAGATCGAATGACAGGCGCTGGTGACCAGCCGCTCGATGCCGAGCATCCGGCGCAGCCCGACATTGAGGCCGTTGGCGAGCACGACGAGGCGGGCCGAGATCTCCTCGCCGCTGGCGAGCACGATCCGCTGCCGCTCGAAACTGGTCGCGACATTGACGACCTTGTCGCAGACGAATTCCGCCGATCCCGCGATTTCATTCCGAACCGCGCCAATCAGCGCGTCGTACATGATGCCGTATTGCCGGCTCGGCTGCCGGTCGAGCAGACGGCCGAATCGCGCGATCCAGTTCTCGCCGTCCAGCGTCGCCGAACGGAGCACGGATTCGGCGAGGCCGGTGCTGGCGAATCGCGCGAGCTGGAGGTCGCCGCCGATCTTTTCGACGCGGAAATCGAACGGATAGACCTGATGGGGGTCGATCAGGACGCTCGGTATCCCGGCACGGCCGAGCATGGCGGCTGCGGTCGAGCCCGCAAGACCTCCGCCGATGATCGCGATGTCGGTATACCGCATGAGAGATTCCGTGGCCGTAGACCGCAATTTTTGCGCTGCGATTGGCAAATAAAGGCTTAGTTCCGAGCTTTGCCTTCGGGTCTAAGTTGGGGAGAGTTGTTTCTATTCATATTTTATCCGGGTATAATATGATTCCGCCGGGGCACCATCGAGTCGGGCGAGGCGCGGAAGCTGTCACAATCCACCGCGGGCGCGGCACCGGCGAAATGCGAAATACGCAACTGCCAGAGGCGTTTCTTTGCTTGTCGTTTTACTTGACTTCACTATCTCTCGATTATACAAGGCGCCCACTTAACGACAGGCGGTGAGCTACGCCAGCGTCGGAACGGAACACCCGAAGGCCCTTTTTCAGGCGCCGGACGGGCACCAACCTCGACGAATGCCGCTCAAACGCTGTCGATGATAGCTAGGCAATGCCAGGACGATTTTGGTTCTCTTGAGCAGGTCTCTTGAGAGTTAATTCGGATGCATGACCTCGGTGGCGGACTGAACAGCGAACGCTGAACGGTCCGGGATCGCGGTCCTCTGTGGCGTCGAAGCGCTTTCCGCTCAGCGATGAGTGGTTGGCGCGATTTCGCTTTGCGCGGGTATTTGATTCGCGTCGAGCGGGCCGTACGGGACGGCTTTTCCCGAGAAGAATTGGCGGGGCCATTCAAGGCTTCGCGCGAACTAAAGGGTGAAGGCTACATGCCGACGATCAACCAGCTGATCGCAAATCCGCGTGAAGTGCAGAAGTCGCGTAAGAAGGTGCCGGCGCTGCAGCAGTCGCCGCAGAAGCGCGGCGTGTGCACGCGCGTCTACACCACGACCCCGAAGAAGCCGAACTCGGCGCTTCGTAAGGTCGCCAAGGTGCGCCTGACCAACGGCTTCGAGGTGATCGGCTACATCCCGGGTGAAGGCCATAACCTTCAGGAGCACTCGGTGGTCATGATCCGCGGCGGCCGCGTCAAGGACTTGCCCGGCGTGCGCTACCACATCCTTCGCGGCGTGCTGGATACCCAGGGCGTCAAGAACCGTAAGCAGCGTCGTTCGAAGTACGGCGCAAAGCGTCCGAAGTAAGCGGGAAACGATCAGATGTCGCGTCGCCATTCTGCTGAGAAGCGTGAAGTTCTTCCGGATCCGAAGTTCGGGAACATCATCATTACGAAGTTCATGAACTCGGTGATGTACGCCGGGAAGAAGTCGGTCGCCGAAAACATCGTCTACGGTGCGCTCGGCATGATCGAGGCCAAGACCAAGCAGCCGCCGCTCGGCGTGTTCGAGCAGGCGCTCGAGAACGTGATGCCGACCATCGAGGTTCGCTCCCGCCGCGTCGGCGGCGCGACCTACCAGGTGCCGGTCGAAGTCCGTTCGGTGCGCCGTCAGGCGCTCGGCATCCGCTGGCTGATCTCGGCCGCGCGCGAGCGCAACGAGAAGACCATGACGGAGCGCCTGTCGGCGGAATTGCTCGACGCGTCGAACAACCGCGGCAACGCCGTCAAGAAGCGCGAAGACGTGCACCGGATGGCGGAAGCCAACCGCGCCTTCTCGCACTATCGCTGGTAAGGCGAACAACGGAATTTAAGGAACAGTCTCATGCCCCGCCAACATGCCATCGAGGACTACCGAAACTTCGGTATCATGGCGCATATCGACGCCGGCAAGACCACGACCACCGAGCGCATCCTGTATTACACCGGCAAGAGCCACAAGATCGGCGAAGTGCACGAAGGTGCCGCGACGATGGACTGGATGGAGCAGGAGCAGGAGCGTGGCATCACGATCACCTCGGCTGCGACCACCGCGTTCTGGAACGGCAAGCGCCTGAACATCATCGACACCCCCGGCCACGTCGACTTCACCATCGAAGTCGAGCGTTCGCTGCGCGTGCTCGACGGCGCCGTTTGCGTGCTCGACTCCAACCAGGGTGTCGAGCCGCAGACCGAGACCGTCTGGCGCCAGGGCGACAAGTACAAGGTTCCGCGCATCGTCTTCGCCAACAAGATGGACAAGACCGGTGCCGACTTCTTCAAGTGCCTGTCCGACATCGTCGACCGCCTCGGCGCCAAGCCGATCGCGATCCAGCTGCCGATCGGCGCCGAGAACAACTTCAAGGGTCTCGTCGACCTCGTGAAGATGAAGGGCGTGATCTGGAACGATGAATCGCTCGGCGCCAAGTTCGACTATGTCGACATCCCGGAAGACCTGGTCGAGCAGGCCAAGGAATATCGCGAGAAGATGGTGGAAGCCGCCGTCGAGCTCGACGACGACGCCATGGCCGCCTATCTCGACGGCAAGGAGCCGGACGAGGCGACCCTGAAGCGCCTGATCCGCAAGGCCGTGCTGACCGGCGCGTTCTATCCGGTGCTGTGCGGCTCCGCGTTCAAGAACAAGGGCGTGCAGCCGCTGCTCGACGCCGTCGTCGACTACCTGCCGTCGCCGATCGACGTGCCCGCGATCAAGGGCACCGATGAGGACGGCAACGAGGTCGTGCGCAAGGCGGACGACAAGGAGCCGCTGGCGCTGCTGGCGTTCAAGATCATGGACGACCCGTTCGTCGGCACCATCACCTTCTGCCGGATCTATTCCGGCGTGCTGCAGTCCGGCACCGGCGTCGTGAACTCGACCCGCGAGAAGAAGGAGCGCATCGGCCGCATGCTGCTGATGCATGCGAACAACCGCGAAGACATCAAGGAAGCCTATGCCGGCGACATCGTCGCGCTGGCGGGCTTGAAGGAAGCGCGCACCGGTGACACGCTGTGCGATCCCGACAAGCCGGTGATCCTCGAGAAGATGGAATTCCCGGAGCCGGTGATCGAAATCGCGATCGAGCCGAAGTCGAAGGCCGACCAGGAAAAGCTCGGCGTCGCGCTGGCCAAGCTCGCGGCGGAAGATCCGTCGTTCCGCGTGTCGACCGACCAGGAGTCCGGCCAGACCATCCTCAAGGGCATGGGCGAACTCCATCTCGACATCAAGGTCGACATCCTCAAGCGGACCTACAAGGTCGACGCCAACATCGGCGCGCCGCAGGTGGCGTTCCGCGAGCGGGTGACCAAGAAGGCCGAAGTCAAGTACACGCACAAGAAGCAGACCGGTGGTACCGGTCAGTTTGCCGAAGTGTCGATCGTCGTCGAGCCGAACGAGCCCGGCAAGGGCTATGAGTTCGAATCGAAGATCGTCGGCGGCGCGGTGCCGAAGGAATACATCCCCGGCGTCGAAAAGGGCCTCAACAGCGTGATGGGCTCCGGCGTCGTGGCCGGCTTCCCGGTGGTGGACGTCAAGGTGCAGCTGGTCGACGGCAAGTATCACGACGTCGACTCGTCGGCGCTGGCGTTCGAAATCGCATCGCGGGCCGCGTTCCGCGAGGCGCTGACGAAGGGCAAGTCGGTTCTGCTCGAGCCGATCATGAAGGTCGAGGTGGTGACCCCGGAAGACTACACCGGTTCGGTCATCGGCGACCTGAATTCCCGGCGCGGCCAGATCCAGGGCCAAGACATGCGCGGCAACGCCAACGTCATCAACGCGATGGTGCCGCTCATGAACATGTTCGGTTACGTGAACAACCTGCGCTCGATGAGCCAGGGTCGCGCGACCTTCACCATGCAGTTCGATCACTACGCCGAAGCTCCGGCGAACGTGTCGGCTGAAGTCCAGAAGAAGTTTGCCTGATTGTCGTTGACGGCAGTCAACGATTGAACGGAGAGTCAAATGGCCAAAGCTAAATTCGAACGTAACAAGCCCCACTGCAACATCGGCACCATCGGTCACGTCGACCATGGCAAGACCTCGCTGACCGCAGCGATCACCAAGGTGCTCGCAGAAACCGGCGGCGCGACGTTCACCGCCTACGACCAGATCGACAAGGCGCCGGAAGAGAAGGCCCGCGGCATCACGATCTCGACCGCTCACGTCGAGTACGAGACGCAGAACCGCCACTACGCCCACGTCGACTGCCCCGGCCACGCCGACTACGTCAAGAACATGATCACCGGCGCGGCCCAGATGGACGGCGCGATCCTGGTCGTGTCGGCTGCCGACGGCCCGATGCCGCAGACCCGCGAGCACATCCTGCTCGCCCGCCAGGTCGGCGTGCCGGCGCTCGTCGTGTTCCTCAACAAGTGCGACATGGTCGATGATCCGGAGCTGCTCGAGCTCGTCGAGATGGAAGTTCGCGAACTGCTCTCGAAGTACGAATTCCCGGGCGACGACATTCCGATCATCAAGGGCTCGGCGCTCGCCGCCCTCGAAGACAAGGACAAGAAGCTCGGCCACGACGCCATCCTCGAGCTGATGCGCAACGTCGACGAATACATCCCGCAGCCGGAGCGTCCGATCGACCAGCCGTTCCTGATGCCGGTTGAAGACGTGTTCTCGATCTCGGGCCGCGGCACCGTCGTCACCGGCCGTGTCGAGCGCGGCGTGATCAAGGTCGGCGAGGAAATCGAAATCGTCGGTATCCGCGACACCCAGAAGACCATCGTCACCGGCGTCGAAATGTTCCGCAAGCTGCTCGATCAGGGCCAGGCCGGCGACAACATCGGTGCGCTGCTCCGCGGCACCAAGCGCGAGGAAGTCGAGCGTGGCCAGGTGCTGTGCAAGCCCGGTTCGGTCAAGCCGCACACCAAGTTCAAGGCCGAGGCCTACATCCTCACCAAGGAAGAGGGCGGTCGCCACACCCCGTTCTTCACCAACTACCGTCCGCAGTTCTACTTCCGCACCACCGACGTGACCGGTGTCGTGCACCTGCCGGAAGGCACCGAGATGGTGATGCCGGGCGACAACATCGCGATGGAAGTGCACCTGATCGTGCCGATCGCGATGGAAGAAAAGCTGCGCTTCGCGATCCGCGAAGGTGGCCGCACCGTCGGTGCCGGCGTCGTCGCCGCCATCATCGAGTAATTACGCGAATAGGGAATGGCGAGTAGCGGGTGGGTCACCATTCGCTATTCGCTACTCGCCACTCACTAAAGAAAGAATACGGCAATGAACGGCCAAAATATTCGCATCCGTCTCAAGGCGTTCGACCATCGTATCCTCGATACGTCGACCCGCGAGATCGTGAACACGGCGAAGCGCACCGGTGCGCAGGTTCGCGGACCGATTCCGCTGCCGACCCGCATCGAGAAGTTCACCGTCAACCGTTCGCCGCACGTTGACAAGAAGAGCCGCGAGCAATTCGAGATGCGCACCCACAAGCGCCTCCTCGACATTGTCGACCCGACCCCGCAGACCGTCGATGCGCTGATGAAGCTCGACCTGGCCGCCGGTGTCGACGTCGAGATCAAGCTCTAAGGTTTTGGATTTTTACGTCCGCCGCTTGCGGACAGAAAGACAGGAAGCACGCCGATGCGCTCCGGAGTGATCGCACAGAAGGTCGGGATGACGCGGGTCTTTACGGAGACCGGCGAGCATATCCCTGTGACCGTGCTGAAGTTGGGCAACTGCCAGGTGCTGGGCCACCGCACGACCGAGAAGAACGGCTATGTCGCTCTTCAGCTCGGCTCGGGCGCCCGCAAGACCGTGTACATGCCCAAGGCCGAACGCGGCCAGTTCGCAGTCGCCAAGGTCGAGCCGAAGCGCAAGCTCGCCGAGTTCCGCGTGTCCGAGGACGCGCTGATCCCGGTCGGCGCGGAAATCCAGGCGGACCATTTCGTGGTCGGCCAGTTCGTCGACGTCACCGGCACCTCGATCGGTAAGGGCTTCGCCGGCGGCATGAAGCGCTGGAATTTCGGCGGTCTGCGCGCCACCCACGGTGTCTCGATCTCGCATCGTTCGATCGGTTCGACCGGTGGCCGTCAGGATCCCGGCAAGACCTTCAAGAACAAGAAGATGCCCGGTCACATGGGCGTCGACCGCATCACCACGCTCAATCTGCGCGTGGTGCAGACCGACGTTGAGCGCGGCCTGATCCTCGTCGAAGGCGCCGTTCCCGGCTCCAAGGGCGGCTGGATCTCGGTGCGCGACGCGGTCAAGAAGCCGCTGCCGAAGGAAGCTCCGAAGCCCGGCAAGTTCAAGGTTGCCGGCGGCGAAGCTGCCGAGGCTTCGGCCGAGAAGGAGGGTGTGTGAGATGGAACTGAAAGTCACCACCCTTGAAGGCAAGGAAGCCGGATCGGTCCAGCTCTCGGACGAGATCTTCGGTCTCGAGCCGCGCAAGGACATCATCCAGCGTTGCGTGCAGTGGCAGCTCAACAAGCGCCAGGCCGGCACGCACAAGGCCCAGGGCCGCGCCGACGTCTGGCGCACCGGCAAGAAGATGTACAAGCAGAAGGGCACCGGCGGCGCCCGTCACGGCTCGGCTCGCGTGCCGCAGTTCCGCGGCGGTGGCCGTGCGTTCGGTCCGGTCGTTCGCTCCCATGCGACCGATCTGCCGAAGAAGGTGCGCGCGCTGGCGCTGAAGCATGCGCTGTCGGCCAAGGCCAAGGACGGCGGGCTGATCGTGATCGACAGCGCCGCGGTCAAGGAAGCCAAGACCAAGGCTCTGATCGGGCACTTCTCGGGCCTCGGCCTGACCAACGCGCTGATCATCGACGGTGCCGAGCTGAACAACGGTTTCGCGACCGCGGCTCGCAACATCCCCAACATCGACGTGCTGCCGATCCAGGGCATCAACGTCTATGACATTCTCCGCCGCCACAAGCTGGTGCTGACCAAGGCTGCGGTTGATGCGCTGGAGGCGCGCTTCAAATGAAGAACATCGACCCGCGCCACTACGACGTCATCATCTCGCCTGTCGTGACGGAAAAGGCGACGCTCGCCTCCGAGCACAACAAGGTGCTGTTCAAGGTCGCCGGCAAGGCGACCAAGCCGCAGATCAAGGAAGCGGTCGAGAAGCTGTTCGACGTCAAGGTGAAGAGCGTCAACACCCTCGTCCGCAAGGGCAAGACCAAGGTGTTCCGCGGCAATCTCGGCTCGCAGTCGGATACCAAGCGCGCGATCGTGACCCTGGAAGAGGGCCACCGCATCGACGTGACTACCGGACTATAAGGCGCAACGACGATGGCATTGAAAACCTTTAATCCCACGACGCCGGGCCAGCGCCAGCTGGTCATGGTCGATCGTTCGGCGCTCTACAAGGGCAAGCCGGTGAAGACCCTGACCGAGGGCAAGCTCGGCAATGGCGGTCGCAACAACACCGGTCGCATCACCGTGCGTTTCCGCGGCGGCGGCCACAAGAAGGCCTACCGCACCGTCGACTTCCGCCGCGACAAGGTGGACATGCCGGCAGTGGTGGAGCGGCTGGAGTACGATCCGAACCGCACCGCCTTCATCGCGCTGATCAAGTATCAGGACGGTGAACTCGCCTACATCCTGGCGCCGCAGCGTCTGGCGGCGGGCGACACCGTCGTCGCCGGCAACTATGTCGACGTCAAGCCGGGCAACGTCATGCCGCTCGGCAACATGCCGGTCGGCACGATCGTGCACAACATCGAGCTGAAGATCGGCAAGGGCGGCCAGCTGGCGCGTTCGGCCGGTACCTATGCCCAGATCGTCGGCCGCGACCAGGACTACGTGATCGTCCGTCTGAACTCGGGCGAGCAGCGTCTCGTGCACGGCCGTTGCCGCGGCACGATCGGCGCGGTCTCGAACCCCGATCACATGAACATCTCGATCGGCAAGGCCGGTCGTACCCGCTGGCTCGGCTGGCGTCCGCACAACCGCGGCGTCGTCATGAACCCGATCGATCACCCGCACGGCGGTGGTGAAGGTCGTACCTCGGGCGGTCGCCACCCGGTTACTCCGTGGGGCAAGCCGACCAAGGGCAAGAAGACCCGCACCAACAAGTCGACCAACAAATTCATTCTCCTCAGCCGCCACAAGCGGAAGAAGTAAGGAACGCCGGACATGGTTCGTTCAGTCTGGAAAGGCCCGTTCGTCGAAGGCTCTCTGCTCAAGAAGGCAGATGCCGCGCGCGCGTCCGGCCGTCACGACGTCATCAAGATCTGGAGCCGCCGCTCGACCATCCTGCCGCAGTTCGTCGGCCTGACGTTCGGCGTCTATAACGGCCACAAGCACGTGCCGGTGGCCATCAACGAAGAAATGGTGGGTCACAAGTTCGGCGAGTTCTCGCCGACCCGTACCTTCCACGGCCATTCGGGCGACAAGAAAGCCAAGAAGGCTTGAGGATTAACCGATGAGCAAACCAAAGCGCGAACGTAGCCTCGCGGACAATGAGGCCAAGGCCGTCGCCCGCATGCTGCGCGTCAGCCCGCAGAAGCTGAACCTGGTGGCGCAGCTGATCCGCGGCCGCAAGGCGTCGGCTGCGCTCGCCGACTTGCAGTTCTCGCGCAAGCGGATCGCGGTCGACGTCAAGAAGTGCCTGGAATCGGCGATCGCGAACGCCGAGAACAACCATGACCTCGAAGTCGACGATCTCGTCGTCGCCGAGGCGCATGTCGGCAATGGCATCGTGATGAAGCGTTTTGCTCCGCGCGGCCGTGGTCGTTCGGGCCGTGTGTTCAAACCGTTCTCGCACCTGACCATCGTGGTTCGTCAGGTCGAGGCCGAGGCAAGCGCTTAAGAAGGGCGCAGGAGAAGACGATGGGTCAAAAGATCAATCCAATCGGGCTGCGTCTCGGCATCAACCGGACCTGGGACTCCCGTTGGTTCGCTGGCAAGCAGGAATACGGCAAGCTCCTGCACGAGGACGTCAAGATCCGCGAGATCCTGCACAAGGAGCTCAAGCAGGCGGCCGTCGCCCGCATCGTGATCGAGCGTCCGCACAAGAAGTGCCGCGTGACGATCCATTCGGCCCGTCCGGGCGTCGTGATCGGCAAGAAGGGCGCCGACATCGACAAGCTGCGCAAGAAGGTCGCCGACATCACCTCGTCGGACGTCGTGATCAACATCGTCGAAATCCGCAAGCCGGAGCTCGACGCGACCCTGGTCGCTGAATCGATCGCCCAGCAGCTCGAGCGCCGCGTCGCGTTCCGTCGCGCCATGAAGCGTGCCGTGCAGTCGGCGATGCGTCTCGGCGCCGGCGGTATCCGCATCAACTGCTCGGGCCGTCTCGGCGGCGCCGAAATCGCGCGCATGGAGTGGTATCGCGAAGGTCGCGTGCCGCTGCACACGCTGCGCGCCGACGTCGACTACGGCGTCGCCACCGCGTTCACGACCTTCGGCACCTGCGGCGTCAAGGTCTGGATCTTCAAGGGCGAGATCCTCGAGCACGATCCGATGGCCCAGGACAAGAAGATGGCCGAGGGCGACAACACGCCGCGTTCGCGCCGCGACGCCGCTTGAGGCAAAGCAGGAATTTGAGGGCTTAAAGCCATGATGCAACCTAAGAAAACGAAGTTCCGGAAGGCGCATAAGGGCCGTATCCACGGCGTTGCGACCTCTGGCGCGACGTTGGCGTTCGGCCAGTTCGGCCTGAAGGCGATGGAGCCTGAGCGCGTCACCGCCCGTCAGATCGAAGCCGCCCGCCGCGCGCTGACCCGTCACATGAAGCGTGCCGGCCGCGTCTGGATCCGGGTGTTCCCGGACGTGCCGGTGTCGAAGAAGCCCGCCGAAGTCCGCATGGGCTCCGGCAAGGGCGCGCCGGAATTGTGGGTGGTCCGGATCAAGCCGGGCCGCGTGATGTTCGAAATCGACGGCGTGCCGGTGCAGACCGCCAAGGAGGCGCTGTCGCTTGCCGCCGCCAAGCTGCCGATCAAGACGCGCTTTGTCGCGCGCATTGCGGAGTAATCGCCATGGCCGAGATGAAAGTTGAAGACATTCGCGCGATGAGCGACGACCAGCGGGAAGACGCGGTCCTGAACCTGAAGAAGGAACGCTTCAACCTGCGTTTCCAGCGCGCCACCGGGCAGCTGGAGAACACCTCGCGGATGCGGGAAGCCCGCCGCGATATCGCTCGTATCAAGACCATCGCCGCGCAGCAGCGCGCGAAGAAGAAGTAAGGGGCTAGCTCATGCCGAAACGTACTCTGCAGGGCGTGGTCGTCAGCGACAAGCAAGCCAAGACCATCGTGGTGCGCGTCGATCGCCGCTTCACCCACCCGATCTACAAGAAGACGATCCGCCGTTCCAAGAACTACCACGCGCACGACGAGAACAACCAGTTCAAGCCGGGCGACATGGTCTGGATCGAGGAATCGAAGCCGATCTCGAAGCTGAAGCGCTGGACCGTGGTCCGGGGCGAACACAAGAAAACGGCCTGATTACTTCGGCCTGGCCGAAGACATTCAGGGAAATTTTGAGCGCGCTAAAGCGCAGAAAGAGGACGAGGTGCATCAATGATTCAGATGCAGACCAACCTCGACGTGGCCGATAATTCTGGCGCACGCCGTGTCATGTGCATCAAGGTTCTTGGAGGTTCCAAGCGCCGCTATGCCACCGTGGGCGACGTTATCGTTGTGTCGATCAAGGAAGCCATCCCGCGTGGTAAGGTGAAGAAGGGCGACGTGATGAAGGCCGTCGTGGTGCGAGTCCGCAAGGACATCCGCCGCGCCGACGGTTCGGTCATCCGTTTCGACCGCAACGCCGCCGTACTGATCAACAATCAGTCCGAGCCGGTCGGCACCCGTATCTTCGGGCCGGTGCCGCGCGAGCTGCGCGCCAAGAACCACATGAAGATCATTTCGCTCGCGCCGGAGGTGCTGTGATGGCTGCCAAGATCCGCAAGGGCGACAAGGTGATCGTGCTCACCGGCCGCGACAAGGGTCGCACCGGCGAGGTGTTCGAGGTGCGTCCGGATGAGAACAAGGCTCTCGTCCGTGGCGTCAACATGGTGAAGCGTCACCAGAAGCAGACCCAGACCCAGGAAGGCGGCATCATCTCCAAGGAGATGCCGATCGACCTTTCCAACGTCGCGTATGTCGGCAAGGACGGCAAGCCGACCCGCATCGGGTTCAAGATTCAGGCCGATGGCAAGAAGGTTCGTGTTGCCAAGAGCTCGGGAGCAGAGATCGATGGCTGATACCGCTTACATTCCGCGCCTGCGCACGGAGTATGACAAGAAGATCCGCGGCATGATGACCGAGAAGTTCGGTTATGCCAACGTGATGCAGGTGCCGCGCCTCGACAAGGTCGTGCTCAACATGGGCGTGGGCGATTCCGTCAACGACCGCAAGAAGGCCGAGACCGCCGCTGCCGAGCTGACCCAGATCGCCGGCCAGAAGGCGATCGTGACCTATTCGCGGATCGCGATCGCGACCTTCAAGCTGCGTGAGAACCAGCCGATCGGCTGCAAGGTCACGCTGCGCAAGACCCATATGTACGAGTTCATCGACCGCCTGGTGAACGTGGCGCTGCCCCGCGTCCGTGACTTCCGCGGCCTGAACCCGAAGAGCTTCGACGGCCGCGGCAACTATTCGCTCGGCATCAAGGAGCACATCATTTTCCCCGAGATCGACTTCGACAAGGTCTCGGAAGCGCGTGGCATGGACATCACGGTCTGCACCACCGCCAAGACCGACGACGAGGCGCGTGCCTTGTTGACCGCTTTCAATTTCCCGTTCCGGCAGTGAGTAGCTGAGCCAAAGCCACTCAAACGCGGATACCCAGGAGCCAAGCATGGCAAAGAAGAGTTCAGTCGAGAAGAACAACCGGCGCAAGCGGATGACGAAGAACGCCGCTCCGCAGCGCGCGAAGCTGAAGGCGATCATCGCCGACAAGACCAAGCCGATGGAAGAGCGCTTCGCGGCGACGTTGAAGCTTGCCGAGATGCCGCGCAACTCGTCGGCGACGCGCATCCGCAACCGCTGCGAGCTGACCGGGCGTCCGCGCTCGAACTATCGCAAGAACAAGCTGTCGCGCATCGCGCTGCGTGAACTCGGCTCCAAGGGCCTGGTTCCCGGGCTCGTGAAGTCGAGCTGGTAAGGAGGGTCGGAACCATGTCTACGCACGATCCGATTTCCGATCTGATCACCCGCATCCGCAATGCGCAGATGCGTTCGAAGTCCAAGGTCTCGACCCCGGGCTCCAAGATGCGCGCCAACGTGCTCGAAGTGCTGAAGTCCGAGGGTTACATCCGCGGCTACGCCAGCGTCGAGCACGCCTCGGGCCGCAGCGAGCTCGAGATCGAGCTGAAGTATTTCGACGGCGAGCCCGTCATCCGCGAGATCGAGCGGGTGTCGAAGCCGGGCCGCCGCGTTTACGCCTCGGTGAAGAACCTGCCGCGCGTGAACAACGGTCTCGGCATTTCGGTGTTGTCGACGCCGAAGGGAATCATGGCTGACCACCAGGCGCGCGACGCCAACGTGGGCGGCGAAGTTCTCTTCACGGTGTTCTGAGGAAGGATTTTACGATGTCACGTATCGGCAAGCGGCCGGTGGCGATCCCGTCGGGTGTGACGGCGACCGTCGAGGGCCAGACGGTGAAGGTGAAGGGGCCGAAGGGCCAGCTTCAGTTCGTCGTGCATGACGACGTCGAGGTGAAGTTCGAGAACGGCCAGGTCAAGGTCGCTCCGCGCGTCAAGACCAACCGCGCGCAGGCGATGTACGGCACCGCGCGCGCGCAGGTCGCCAACCTCGTCGAGGGCGTCACCAAGGGCTTCGAGAAGAAGCTCGAGATCACCGGCGTCGGCTACCGCGCCGCGATGCAGGGCAAGAACCTGCAACTCGCGCTCGGCTACAGCCACGACGTGGTCTACGCGATCCCGGAAGGCATCACCATCGCGGTGCCGAAGCCGACCGAGATCACGATCACCGGCAACGATCCGCAGCGCGTCGGCCAGGTCGCCGCCGAGATCCGCGCCTACCGTCCGCCGGAGCCCTACAAGGGCAAGGGCGTGAAGTACGCCAACGAATTCATCTTCCGCAAGGAAGGCAAGAAGAAGTAACGGAGCCGGTCATGTCACTCAAGGTTACGAATGCCCGGCGCAAGCAGCGCGTGCGCCTTGCGCTTCGCCGCTCGGCAGGCGGCCGTCCGCGGCTGTCGGTGTTCCGCTCGTCCAAGCACATCTACGCCCAGGTCATCGACGACCAGAAGGGCGAGACGCTGGCGTCCGCCTCGTCGCTGGAGAAGACCATGCGCGACGCCGGCAAGACCGGCGCCGACATCGATGCTGCCAAGGCCGTCGGCAAGCTGCTGGCGGAACGCGCGGCGCAGAAGGGCGTCAAGGAAGTCGTGTTCGATCGCGGCGCCTACATCTATCACGGGCGCGTCAAGGCGCTCGCGGATGCGGCGCGCGAAGGCGGGCTCAGCTTCTAACCGAATTTGAACGATTACGAGGAAAGAGGCGCAAGCCTCCTAGAGATTGGAAAACACCATGGCAGGTGAACGCGAACGCGGCGGCCGCGAACGGAGCAGGGAGCGCGAGGAGCGCGACAGCGAGTTCGTCGACAAGCTCGTCCACATCAATCGCGTGGCGAAGGTCGTCAAGGGCGGCAAGCGCTTCGGTTTCGCAGCGCTGGTCGTGATCGGCGACCAGAAGGGCCGGGTCGGTTTCGGCCACGGCAAGGCGCGCGAAGTGCCGGAAGCGATCCGCAAGGCGACCGAATCTGCGAAGCGCAATTTGACGCGCGTCGCGCTTCGGGAAGGCCGGACGCTGCATCACGACGTCGCCGGCCGTCACGGCGCCGGTCGCGTCTATCTGCGCACCGCTCCGGCGGGTACCGGCATCATCGCCGGCGGCCCGATGCGCGCGGTGTTCGAGACGCTCGGCATCCAGGACGTGGTGGCGAAGTCGATCGGTTCGTCGAATCCCTACAACATGGTTCGCGCGACCTTCGACGCGCTGAAGCATCAGGATTCGCCGCGCTCGGTGGCCGCCCGCCGCAACATCAAGGTCTCCACCCTGCAGTCGCGCCGCGTCGGCGGCGACGCCGAAGTGGTGGCGGAATAACAACGCGCGCTTCTCGAAGCGCCATTCGGAGTTACTGTCATGGCCAAGGCCAGCAAGACGATCAAGGTCGAGCAGACAGGCAGCGCGATCCGCCGCCATCACTCGCAGCGTTCGACGCTGATCGGCCTCAAGCTCAACAAGATCGGCCGGGTTGCCGAGCTGCAGGACACCCCTGAAGTTCGCGGCATGATCAGCAAGGTTCAGCATCTCGTCCGCGTCGTCGGCGAGTAAGCAGAGATAAGGAGAAGGGCGATGAAGCTCAGCGATATCGCCGACAACGCCGGCTCGCGCAAGAAGCGCATGCGTGTCGGCCGTGGCATCGGTTCCGGCAAGGGCAAGACCTCGGGCCGCGGCGGCAAGGGCCAGACCGCGCGTTCGGGCGTCCGCATCAAGGGTTTCGAAGGCGGCCAGATGCCGATGCATCGCCGTCTGCCGAAGCGCGGCTTCAACAACATCTTCCGGCTCGACTTCGCCGAGATCAATCTCGACCGTCTGCAGGAAGCGATCGACAACAAGCTGGTCGATGCGAGCGCGACGGTGACCGTCGAGACGCTGGTCAAGGCCGGCGTGCTGCGTCGCGCCAAGGACGGCCTGCGGCTGCTCGGCCGTGGCGAGATCAAGGCCAAGCTGACCATCGAGGCGCACGGCGCTTCCAAGTCGGCCATTGCCGCAGTCGAGAAGGCCGGCGGCTCGGTCAAGATCCTGGCCCCCGCCAAGGACGAAGGCGAGGCGGCGTAACATCTGCGTCATTGCCCGCCGGCCACGCGGGCAATCCGCAGATCGAATGATGGACTTATCGAGGCCGAGCACCAGATAATGTCCGGTGTCTGCCGAACGCCCCGAGCGCACTGATCTCGGGGGCTTCGGCGAAGCGGGCTCCGGGAGAAAGCCGAACATGGTCTCAGCAGCCGAACAACTTGCCGCAAACCTCAATTTCGGACAGCTGGCGAAAGCCGACGAGCTGAAGAAGCGCATCTGGTTCACCCTGGGTGCGCTGCTTGTTTATCGGCTGGGCACCTACATCCCGCTGCCCGGCATCGATCCCAACATCTGGGAGCAGGTGTTCCGCAGCCAGTCCGGCGGCATCCTCGGCATGTTCAACATGTTCGCCGGCGGCGGCATCCACCGCATGGCGATCTTCGCGCTCAACATCATGCCGTACATCTCGGCATCGATCATCGTGCAGCTGTTGACCACCGTGTCGCCGCAGCTCGAGGCGCTCAAGAAGGAAGGTGAGGCGGGCCGCAAGACGCTGAACCAGTACACCCGCTATCTGACGGTGATCCTGGCGCTGTTCCAGTCCTACGGCATCGCGATCGGCCTCGAGGGTGCCGGCAACGTCGTCAGCGACCCCGGCATGTTCTTCCGGATCTCGACCGCGATCACGCTGACCGGCGGCACCATGTTCCTGATGTGGCTCGGCGAGCAGATCACCTCGCGCGGCATCGGCAACGGTATCTCGCTGATCATCCTGTCCGGCATCGTCGCCGAGCTGCCGTCGGCGCTCGCCAACATGCTGGAACTCGGCCGCCAGGGTGCGATGTCGACCGGCCTGATCCTGATCGTCATCGTGATGGCGGTCGCCGTGATCGCCTTCATCGTGTTCATGGAGCGCGCGCAGCGCCGGCTCCTGATCCAGTATCCGAAGCGCCAGGTCGGCAACAAGATGTTCGAGGGCCAGTCCTCGCATCTGCCGCTCAAGCTCAACACCTCGGGCGTGATTCCGCCGATCTTCGCTTCGTCGCTGCTGCTGCTGCCGACCACGGTCGCGAATTTCAACGCTGGCAAGGGCCCGGAGTGGTTCCAGTGGCTCACCACCCAGCTCAGCCACGGCCGGCCGCTGTTCCTGCTGCTCTATCTGGCGCTGATCGTGTTCTTCGCCTTCTTCTACACCGCGATCGTGTTCAACCCGACCGAGACCGCGGACAATCTGAAGAAGCATGGCGGCTTCATCCCGGGCATCCGGCCCGGCGAGCGCACGGCGGAATATATCGACTACGTGCTGTCGCGCATCACGGTGCTCGGCGCGATCTATCTGGCGATCGTCTGCTTGATTCCTGAAATTCTGATTTCCTACGCCTCGGTCCCGTTCTACTTTGGTGGCACTTCGCTCCTGATCGTCGTCAGCGTAACGATGGATACGGTGTCGCAAGTGCAGGGCTATCTGCTCGCCCATCAATATGAAGGGTTGATCAGGAAGTCGAAGCTCAGGGGAGGCCGCCGCCGCTGATCGCGGCGCGGCTCCAAAGTCAAAACACAGGTGTGCGGACCTCGCCCACCTAGCCGGGGGGCGAAACAGCGATGAGATTGATCCTTTTGGGGCCGCCGGGCTCGGGCAAGGGAACCCAGGCGCAGCGGCTGGTGCACAGGCACGGCATCGTGCAGCTCTCGACCGGCGAGATGCTGCGCGCAGCGGTTGCCGCGGGCACGCCGATCGGTTTGCAGGCCAAGGAGATCATGGCCAATGGCGGCCTGGTTCCCGACGAGGTCGTGGTCGGCATCATCGCCGACCGAATCGAGCAGCCCGACGCCAAGAAGGGATTCATTCTCGACGGCTTCCCGCGCACCGTGCCGCAGGCGGAGGCGCTCGACGAGCTGCTCCGGAAGCGGCATCTCAAGATCGACGCCGTGGTCGAGCTGCGCGTCAACGAGAGCGCGCTGCTCGCCCGCGTTGAGAAGCGCGCCGAGGAGACCCGTGCGCGCGGCGAGGACGTGCGCCTGGACGACACGCCGGAAGTGCTGACCAAGCGCCTGGCGCAGTACCGCTCGATGACGGAACCGCTGATTCACTATTATTCGGAGCGGCGCAAGCTGCTGACCGTCGATGGCATGATGGCCATCGAGCACGTCACCCGCGACATCAACCGGATCCTGGCCGCGCTCGGCGCGCTGGAGCCGAGGGAGCATGAGGAGCCCAAGGCGGCTTCAAAGGCTGCCAAGAAGGGGTCCAAGGGCACCAAAAAGAGCTCCAAGGCTGCCAAAAAGCCGGCCAAGACCGCTGTGAAATCGGCCAAAAAGGCCGCCAAGGCGGTTGCCAAGGCCAAAAAGGCGACGAAGAAGGCTGCCAGGAAGCCGGCGAAGGCCGGAAAGAAGGCAACCCGCGCCGCCAATGCCCGGAAGGGTGCAAAGACCGCCAAAAAGGCGGCAAAAAAGCTCACGAAACAGCGAGCTAAGCGCTAGGAGCGGTTGACGAAACCGACATGAATCCTTTAATAAGCCCCGCATCCAAGTTGGATAGTTTTATGACGATGCCGGGCCCCAAAGGACACGAGGGGTGGGCGTCGTGTTCGCGTTTGTGGACACAAGCCCGCAAGTAGCAAGAACTTGAGAAGCCCGTATCCGTGATGGAGCGGCGACAGGAGAGAAGTCCGTGGCCCGTATTGCCGGCGTCAACATTCCGACCAACAAGCGCGTGCTGATCGCGCTTCAGTACATCCATGGCATCGGCCAGAAGAACGCTGCCGACATCATGGAGAAGGTGAAGATCCCGGTGGATCGTCGCGTCAACCAGTTGACCGACCAGGAGGTCCTCCAGATCCGCGAAGTCATCGACCGCGACTATCTGGTCGAGGGCGACCTCCGCCGCGAGGTCGGCATCAACATCAAGCGTCTGATGGACCTCGGCTGCTATCGCGGCCTGCGTCATCGCCGCGGTCTGCCGGTGCGCGGCCAGCGTACCCACACCAATGCGCGCACGCGCAAGGGTCCGGCCAAGGCGATCGCCGGCAAGAAGAAGTAAGTTTTGCGAATTGCCGATGGGGAGCAGCGAATCGACATTCGCTGCTCGCCATTTGCGTTTTGAGGTGTAGCCGCTGGCACTACGGCGGCGTTGAGATCACAGGAAAGGTTAGAAATGGGCAAGGAAGCCACCCGCGTACGTCGCCGCGAACGCAAGAACATCGCCTCCGGCATCGCGCACGTGAATTCGTCGTTCAACAACACGACCATCACCATCACCGACGCGCAGGGCAACACCATCGCTTGGTCGTCGGCCGGCACGATGGGCTTCAAGGGTTCGCGCAAGTCGACCCCTTATGCCGCGCAGGTCGCGGCGGAAGACGTCTCCAAGAAGGCGCAGGAACACGGCATGCGCACGCTGGAGGTCGAAGTGGCTGGCCCGGGTTCGGGCCGTGAGTCGGCGCTGCGCGCGCTGCAGGCCGCGGGCTTCACCGTCACCTCGATCCGCGACGTGACCACGATCCCGCACAATGGCTGCCGTCCGCGCAAGCGTCGGCGCGTTTGATCTGTAAGTCGCGGGCGGCCCCTGGCCGCCCTGCGATGGTTTTTGGAATTGACCGCGCGGACGCTTCCGCGATCTCCAACGCCAGGTACGGCCTCTCGTGTGGCCCTGTGACCGGCAAAGGGTGAAAAAGTGACGATCCAGAAAAATTGGCAAGAACTCATTCGACCGAACAAGCTCCAGGTCACGCCGGGCTCGGACGCGAGCCGGTTCGCCACCGTCGTCGCCGAGCCGCTCGAGCGCGGCTTCGGCCAGACGCTCGGCAACGCGCTGCGCCGCATCCTGCTGTCCTCGTTGCAGGGCGCCGCGGTGCAGTCGGTGCACATCGACGGCGTGCTGCATGAGTTCTCCTCGATCGCTGGCGTCCGCGAGGACGTCACCGACATCGTGCTCAACATCAAGGACATCTCGATCAAGATGCAGGGCGAAGGCCCGAAGCGCATGGTCGTGAAGAAGCAGGGCCCGGGTGCCGTCACCGCCGGCGACATCCAGACCGTCGGCGACGTCACCGTGCTCAACCCCGATTTGCAGCTCTGCACGCTGGACGACGGCGCCGAGATCCGCATGGAGTTCACGGTCACCACCGGCAAGGGCTATGTCGCCGCCGAGCGCAACCGTCCCGAGGACGCCCCGATCGGCCTGATCCCGGTCGACAGCCTGTTCTCGCCGGTCCGCAAGGTCTCCTACAAGGTCGAGAACACCCGTGAGGGCCAGATCCTCGATTACGACAAGCTGACCATGACGATCGAGACCAACGGCGCGATCACGCCGGAGGACGCCGTGGCCTATGCCGCGCGCATCCTGCAGGATCAGCTCAACGTGTTCGTCAACTTCGAAGAGCCGCGCAAGGAAGTCACGCAGGAGATCATCCCCGATCTGGCGTTCAACCCGGCGTTCCTCAAGAAGGTCGACGAGCTCGAACTGTCGGTGCGTTCGGCAAACTGCCTGAAGAACGACAACATCGTCTACATCGGCGACCTGGTGCAGAAGTCGGAAGCGGAAATGCTCCGCACCCCGAACTTCGGCCGCAAGTCGCTGAACGAGATCAAGGAAGTGCTGGCCCAGATGGGTCTGCACCTCGGCATGGAAGTGCCGGGCTGGCCGCCGGAGAACATCGACGAGCTCGCCAAGCGCTTCGAGGATCACTACTGAGCGAATAGGGAGTAGCGAATAGCGAATGGAAGACTATTCGCTATTCACCATTCGCTACTCGCTAGTTGGGCGAACGCAGGATGCCCACCTGCACTTGTCGCTGAACCACCGCGACAGAATTGAAGAAGGAATAAGACAATGCGTCACGGCAAGGTTCATCGGAAGCTCAATCGCACCGCCGAACACCGGCGTGCGATGTTCGCCAACATGGCGGCAGCCCTGATCAAGCACGAGCAGATCGTCACCACGCTGCCGAAGGCCAAGGAGCTGCGGCCGATCGTCGAGAAGCTCGTCACCCTCGGCAAGAAGGGCGGCCTCGCCCTGCGCCGCCAGGCGATCTCCGAGCTGCGCGACCAGGATCAGGTCAAGAAGCTGTTCGACACGCTGGCGACCCGCTACAAGGACCGCCAGGGCGGCTACACCCGCATCATCAAGGCCGGCTTCCGCTACGGCGACAACGCGGCGATGGCCGTGATCGAGTTCGTCGATCGCGACGTCGATGCCAAGGGCCAGGACTCCGGTCCGGTCCAGGACAAGGAAGCCGAGGCGGCGTAAGCCGGTATCGAGCCAGGTTTTGAAAGCGGCGCCTTCGGGCGCCGTTTTTGTTTGTCCGGCCAGGGCACGATGAACTTACTTCGAACCGGGCAAGCGGGCTCCGCTGCACCTCGCTCCTTAACAACGGGGCGAGGGGGCTCAGTGCCGTCGCGCGCTCGCGGTTCGACTTGACTTCGTCATCCCGCCCGGATCGTGGCGATGAAATTGTCGAGCTCCTGCTTCAGGCGGCCGTTGCCGTCCGACAGCAGCCGCGACGAGGTCAGCACCTGCGACGACGCGGTGCCGGTCCTGGAGGCGCCGCTTGCCACCTGTCCGATGCTGACCGCCACCTGCGAAGTCCGCTCCGAGGCGACCTGAACGTTCTCCGCGATGCTTCGCGTCGCCCGGCCTTGCTCCTCGATCGCCCCGGCCACGTGAGAGGCGATCTGCGAGATCCGCTGGATGATCCCGGCGATGTCGCTGATCGCGCCGGCAGACTCCCGTGTTGCCGCCTGGATGTCCGCGATCTGGGCGCGAATGTCTTCGGTCGCCTCCGCGGTCTGCCTGGCGAGCGTCTTCACCTCCTGCGCGACCACGGCAAAGCCGGCGCCGGTCTTGCCGGCTCGCGCCGCCTCGATCGTCGCGTTGAGCGAGAGCAGGTTGGTCTGCCGTGCGATCGCAGCGATCAGCTGCACCACATTGCCGATGCGGTCGGCGGCGGAGGCGAGTTGCGCCATCCGCGCGTCGGTCTGCTGCGCCTGGGCGACAGCGGCGCTGGCGAAGCTGGCCGATTCGCCGACCTGGCGTCCGATCTCGGAGGCCGAGACGATCATCTGCTCGGTCGCCGCGGCAACCCGCCGGACATTGTCGGAGGCCTCTTCTGACGCCGCCGCGACATTGGCGGACAGGTCCTGCGTGTGATGGGCGGTGTCGCTCAGATCGTGTGCCGAGGCCGCGAGCTCTTCTGATGCCGCCGACACCGTCGCGATGACGTTGCCGGCGCTCGCCTCGAACGCCGCCGCGAGCCGGGCCAATTCGGCCTTGTGTCGATTCGCCGCCCGGCGGTCTTCCTCGCGCCGAGCGTCGAGCTCGGCGCGTGCCTTCTGCTGTGCCCTGGTCTTGAAACTTTCGACGGCCCGCGCCATGCCGCCGATCTCGTCGGTCCGATCGAGGCCGGGCAGCACGACGTCGAATTGTCCTTCGGCGAGCTGCCGCATCGCCGCGCTCATCCGGCTGATCAGGCCTGCGACCCGCCGGCCGAACAGGATGGCGAACAGCGTCAGCGCGAATGCGACGATCCCGATCAGCCAGCTGAACGTCTGCCTGAAGGCGTCGGCCCTGCGCTGCGCGAGTTCGGCGCGGCTGTGGGCCGCATCCGCGACCTTGATCAGCGCCGGCCGGGTACGATCGAAGATCTGCGAGAGGTCGTCGAGCTGATCGTCGAGTGTCTGGCGCGAGACCAGGAAGCCGGCGAAGGCAAGCTTGTAGGCGCGGGCAAGACCGAGCAGCTCGGTCTTCACATCCGCGGGGAGCGCGGCGGCCGCGAGCGCAGTCTCGAAATCGGCCTCGCGCTCGTTGAGCTGGTCGCCAAATCGCTCTTCGCCGCTCAGCGCGAAGTCCTTTTCGAGACGGCGCATCGTCAGCAGCAGGACGGTGAGACGCGGCTGATCGAGCTGTCCGACCCTGGCTTCGAACTGTTGAACCGCGCTGCGCAGCTTGCCCTGCAAGCCGTCGTTCGGGTTCATGCCGAGGATGCGCTGGGCGCCGACGATGTTCTGGAACCGGGTCGCATAGAGGTTGATTCCGCTTCGCAGCGAGGCGACCTGCCGGATCGGATCGCCTTCCGGCGCGGTGGCTGCGAAGGCTTCGAGCCTGTCGAGCAGGGCGATTTCTTCGGCAACGCGGCCGGCGAGATTCCTCGCCAGCGCGTCGTCACGCGACTTCAGGAAACGTGCCGCGATCTGCTGCGTCTCCAGGAAGCCATCGGAGAGTTCGGACAGCTGTGCCCTGAAGCGCATGCTGTCATCCGACTCACGCTGGACATGCGCCGCGTAGTCGAGGCCGCCGAGACAGGTGACGCTGACGATGGCGACGCCGCCAATCCCGAGCATCGCGATCTGGCTTTTGAGGCTGGGACGAAATCGTTTCAGGACAAGCGCAGCGAACGGCTTGATCCTGGAAGTGACGAACATCTGATGCATTCCTGTCAGTCGCGCTGGCTCCGGACGTCGTTATCGGAGGAAGGCTGCGTCCGGTTGCCGAGACAACGGCTCGAACTCGCACGAGCCGTTTCGCGGGACGCTTATCGGCGGCGAATTGACAATGTGTGAAAGCCATCGCCGTGGGCGCGATGTTTCATATGAAGATTGCATGAAGGCTGGCGAGACGATGCATCAACCAAGATCGCGCGTGGCAATTTGACTCGCGGCGAAAATGCGCACTGTGCCCGCCGCGTCATCAGCGCGACATGGTTGCCGCCGGCCACGAGAGGTGCTGAGATGCCGGTCTGCATTGCTTGCAATTTGCGCATGTGCCTGCCCGAACCCCGGTTGCATCCACGAGCGCGCATCGAAATATGACCGATTGGCTGACAGGAGACATCTCATGAAGATCGACCTTTCCGGAAAGACTGCGCTGGTGACTGGCTCGACCGCGGGTATCGGCAATGCCATTGCAAAGGGGCTCGCCGCGACCGGCGCCGAGGTCGTTGTCAACGGCCGCGGTCAGGCCAAGGTCGATGCAGCGGTTGCCGCGATCGAGCAGGCAGTACCGGGTGCGAAGGTTCGCGGCATTGCCGCCGACGTATCGAGCGCGGAAGGTTGCAGGGCGCTGCTCGCTGCGCTGCCCGAGGTCGACATCCTCGTCAACAATGCCGGCATCTTCGAGCCGAAGGGCTTCTTCGACATTCCCGACGAAGACTGGAGTCGCTTCTTCGAGGTCAACGTGATGTCGGGCGTGCGCCTGTCGCGCGGCTACATGCAGGGCATGCTGAAGCGCAATTGGGGCCGCATCGTTTTCATCTCCTCGGAATCCGGGCTCAACATCCCGACCGAGATGATCCATTACGGCATGACCAAGACCGCGCAGCTTGCGATCGCGCGCGGGCTCGCGGAGCTGACCAAGGGCACCGCCGTCACCGTCAATTCCGTGTTGCCCGGACCAACCATGTCCGAGGGCGTCGAGGCCTTCGTCAAGGATCTCGCCAGGCAGAACGGCCAGTCGGTCGAGGAGGCGGCTGCCAATTTCGTCAAGCAGCACCGGCCGACCTCGTTGCTGCAACGTTTCGCCAGCACCGAGGAGATCGCCAACCTCGTGGTCTATGCCTGCTCGAAGCAGGCCTCCGCCACCAACGGCGCCGCCTTGCGCGCCGAGGGCGGCATCGTCAATACGATCGCGTGAGTTGTGGCCATGTCAGCCTATGTGATTTCAGAGGTCGATGTGAAGGATGCCGCAGGTTTCGAGGCCTATCGCACGATCGCCGCCAAGGCGATCGCGCAATATGGCGGGCGCTATCTGGTGCGCGGCGGTGCTGCTGAGGCGGTCGAAGGCGGACCACCGCCCAAGAACATCATCGTCGTCGAATTTCCGTCGATGGCGCGTCTGCGCGAATGGTATGCGTCACCCGAATATGCCGAGGCGCTCAGGCATCGACGGACCGCACTGGACCGCCGGCTGATTTTCGTCGACGGCGTGCCGCCAGGCTAAGGCCTGATGAAATTAGGTTGAGCTGGAACGGCGTCGGAGGTTCACCTCTCCCTTGGGA
>NZ_DDOP01000015.1:95902-156467 GCF_002341725.1 Bradyrhizobium sp. UBA2491 | reverse complement strand
GTGAGGGGTTGCGGTCTATCGAGAGAGCAGGAGCCCTCACCCGGATTGCTTCGCAATCCGACCTCTCCCCGTCGGGGAGAGGTGAACCAAGAACGCGCCAAGCCGCTTCGACCAAAGCTCATCCCGCTTTAGAGCGCTATCCCTTGGCTCCGTCCAGGAACTCGCTGAATCCCGCGGGACGGTAGGGACCGAAGCAGATCTGCTCCAGCACGCCGATCCCGGTCTGGTCGCCCTGGCGGGCACGCACCACCTGTTGCACGTGGACGTTCTCGCGCGCCAGCGGATCGAGCGTCGCGGGATCGAACGACTCGCCGCCGATCTCGAGCTCGCCCTTCCACATGCCCTGGCCCCATTGCGGATGACCGTAGCCGAGGCCCTTCATCTGGAATTTGAGGATCGGGTCGAGCGCGATGGTCGTGGTGTGGCCGTCGATGTCGACGAGATCGATTTCGGCCGACTGCGCCAGCCGGGTGTTCTTCACGTATTTGACGCGATGCCGCGCGGTCGCCATGCGGCGGTCGAGCCCGTCGACGACGCCGGGGATTTCGCCCTCGCTCCGGTACAGCGGCGCGGTGATGCCCTCGCGCACCAGTGCCTCGCCTTGCGTGCCGTCGAAGAAGATGGCGTGCGAGATGTGGTCGTCCCAGACCAGCGGCGCCCACAGGAAGAACACGCTTGGCGGCGGCATCGGCGCGCCGCCGATATCGCGCTCGCCGACATTGCGCACGCCCCAGGAGCGATCCTTGGTGCCGTAGCAGGTGTGATCGTCGACCTTGATCTCGCCATCGGGGTGGCGAATGACGCCGTGCCAGCGGCCGAACTGGTCGAACCGGGTCGCATCCATGGCGCGGCGGTCGCCCGACCACAGCGTCTGGCGGGCTTCCTGGATCGCGGCGGTGCGCGCGGAGAATGTCAGGTCGCAGGCGAGGCCGGTCGCATTGTCGTCGAGCACGACCCGGGTGCGGCGCATCGGCTCGATCACCTCGAGCCGGAACGGGCCGATCTGCATCTCGGTGCGCTCGATCGGCGCCCGCCGCGAGCCGTAGAAGCAATGCTGCCTTCCGCCGCGCTCGACGACGCTGAAGGCGCAATCGAGGATCTTGCGGTGCGGGTAGATCGCAATCCCGATGCCGAAATAATACGCGCCGTCGGCGGTATAGCCGTTGAACCAGGTCCGGTCATAGACGTTGCGATCGCTGGTCGACGGAACCGCGATCGGCTCCGGCGTCTGGTGGATGGGGAAGTCGTCCAGTTTGTTGAGCACGCCGATCCCTTTCGCTGTTCTCAGAGCAAGATGAGTTAGGATTGAATCAGTTGGCCACGCACTCACTCAACCTCTCCCCGACGGGGAGAGGTCGATTTGCGGAGCAAATCGGGTGAGGGCCGAGGCTCTACCGAGGGACCGCAATCCCTCACCCGGCGCTACGCGCCGACCTCTCCCAAGGGAGAGATGAACCTCCGTCACCGATCCAACTCAACCTAAGCTCGTCACGCTTCAGTCCAGCCAGTATGAAAAACTGTCGTGGTCGAGGGCTTGCGCGCAGGCGCCGCGGGTCATTTTCAGGAACAGCGCGTCGCCGCGCTCGGAGCGCTGGACGCTGAGCGCTGAGACGACCCCCATCACGATGCCGTGCAGCGTGTAGCGCCGGTAGTCCCGCCAGCACTGATCCCAGCCATAGTCGCGCACGCCGCGGCGGAGCAGTTCCGAATGATATGATCGCACCAGGTCGACTTCATGCAATCGCCGTTCGGACGGATCGATGCCGGCCGACAGGAAATAGGCGACGTCGACGACGCCTGGTCCCACCGTCAGCGTCTGCCAGTCCAGCGTCGCCATCGGATGGCTGTTGCCACGCACCTCGAACAGCATGTTGTCGAGCCGGAAGTCGGCATGCTGCAAGGTTCGCGGCGTCGATCGATCCGACTGGTAACGCGGCAGCGCGTCGGGGAGCCGGTCGATCAGATCGAGAAATTCCGGCTCGATCACGCCGCGGTAGCGATCCTTGTAGTGACCGATGATGCCGGGCAGCACCGCGCGAAGGTCTCTGCGTCGGCTTGCGGCAACCACGAAGCATTGTACCGCGTCGAGCGTCGGATCGTTCCATCGCGGTGCATGCAATGCCGCCGCTTCGGTCATCGCCGTCCGGCAGTCCTCGATCCAGCACCCGGCGAGTTGATCGCCGGGGCGCGCGGGCGCGAGGTCTTCCAGGATCAGGGTGAAGTCGTCGGTCGCCGGATCGATTTCCGCGAGGATCGGCCGCGGGGTGTGAATGGCGACGGTCGCTGCCAGCTCGCGATAGAACGCGACCTCGCGGACGTAGAGCGTGTGCGCGGAGCCGGAACGGCGGCTGTCGGGATCCGCGGCCGGGAATTTGCCGACGACGCTTGCGGGCGCGTTCGGCTCGTCGCCGTCGTAGCTCAGGCGAAAGCGATAGCTGTCGCCGACGAGGCCGTTGCCGACCGGCTTGCAAGCGACATCGATCACCCTGGCCTGGTCGATCACACCGGCTTCGCGCAGCGCCCGCGTCATCCACTCCGGATCGATCCGTGACGGATCGGCCGTGAGCAAACTCATCGGCGTCCTCCCATCCCCTTTGCATACCCTTGGGGCGTCACCACCGCTCCGGCCGCGTTGTGCACGGCCGGATTGAAGACGGGGTGATCGTTGCGCAAATCATACAGGCGATCGCGGCTTTGGCAAAAGCCGCGTGTCGGCCTGTGGGGAAGTCATGTAGGGCGGGTTAGCGTAGCGTAACCCGCCGCTCTCGGCGCGTGGTGCGGTGGGTTACGGCTTCGCCTAACCCACCCTACGCATCGGGACCTACCAGCCTTCCAGCACGATCTTGCCGCGCGACTTGCCGCTTTCCAGCAGCGCGTGGGCGCGCTTCAGGTTGGCGGCATTGATGGTGCCGAAGGTCTGGTCGAGCGTGGTGCGCAGCACGCCGTTGTCGATCAGGTCGGCAACGTCGTTGAGCAGGTGATGCTGCGCGATCATGTCTGACGTCTGGAACGACGAGCGTGTGAACATCGATTCCCAGTGCACCGACACCGCCTTGCCCTTGAACGCGGCGACGTTGAACTCCGGCGGATCGTCGATCAGGCCGAACTTGCCCTGCGGCGCGATGAAGTCGGCGATCGACTTGTAATGCTGGTCGGTAAAGGTGAGGCTGGCGACGAGGCCGACCGGCGGCAGCTTCAATTTCTCGATCTGCTCCTTCATCGGCTGCGAGTGGTCGATCACCGCATGGGCGCCGAGATCGCGACACCATTGCTGCGACTCCGGCCGTGTCGCGGTCGCAACCACGGTCAGGCCGGTGAGGCGGCGTGCCAGCTGGATCAGGATCGAGCCGACGCCGCCGGCACCACCGGTGATCAGGAGCGTGCGCGGATCGAGGCTCTTGCCCGGCACCGCGCCGAGCCGGTCGAACAGCAGTTCCCAAGCGGTGATCGAGGTCAGGGGCAGGGCGGCCGCCTGCGCGAACGACAGCGAGGCGGGCTTGTTGCCGACGATGCGTTCGTCGACCAGATGAAATTCCGAATTGGTGCCCTGGCGCTGGATCGAACCGGCGTAGAACACCTCGTCGCCGGGCTTGAACAGCGAGACGTCGGGCCCGACCGCATCGACCACGCCGGCCGCATCGAAGCCGAGGATCTTGTAGCCGCCATCGGTCGGTGCGGCGCGCTTGCGCACCTTGTAATCGACGGGGTTGGCCGAGATGGCTTTCACCGCGACGCGGATGTCGCGTCCTTTCGGCTCGGGCTTGGCGATCTCGAAATCGACGAGCGAATCCGCCGCCTCGATCGGCAGCGACTTTTGGTATCCGACGGCCTTCATGCCTGGTCTCCGTGGTGGGCGATTGCCTGCCGTGTTACCTGTCGTGCTAGCGTCAATTTGGCAAGTACTGTAAAATCAGGGAACTAGTCCCCGTTTGTATACTATTGGGAAATACCCGATGAAGCGGAAGAATTTCGCGCGCCGGCCGGGCTGCGCGGTCGAGGCAGCGCTGGATCTGATCGACGGCAAATGGAAGGGCGTGATCCTGTATCACCTACAGGCCGGCACCCAGCGCTTCGGCGAGCTGCGGCGGCGGATGCCGGGCATCACCCAGCGCATGCTGACCAAGCAACTGCGCGCGCTCGAGGACGACGGCCTCGTGATCCGCAAGGTCTATGCCGAGGTGCCGCCGCGCGTCGAGTACACGCTGTCCGAACTCGGTGAGAGCCTGCGTCCGGTGATCGATATCCTGAAGGCGTGGGGCGAGGGCCATCAGGAGCGGCTGTCCTGCGCGCCGGCGCCCGAGGTCGTGGTCAAGAAGCCGAAGCGCGCGGCGTAGTTCAGGATGCGCTTGGATTGAATCGGGGCGGGCACGGAGCCGGCTCACCTCTCCCCGATGGGAAGAGATCGATGGGCCCGCGTCTGCGGCGAGGGGCGCTTGCACGATTTCGGAATATTGGAAATCTATCCCTGATTTGCCCGACGTGTCAAGTTGCCGTGCCGAACGCCGGCAGCTCGGCTGCTTTGCATGGGGTTGTTTTTCGATATTTCGGTGGCGCGTACCTGCCGGGAGCGGTGTCGCTCCCGGCCGTTGTGCCTGACGGCTGCTCGGGTTGCCTCAGAACGCAACCTGCGTGCGCAGCGCGACCGCGTCGAACTTCGACCCGACGTCCGCGCTCGAGGTCGCCGAGGCCTGCTTGGCGACGTCGCCATGCAGGTAGTTCAGCATGAAGCGGACGTTGTTGTTGACGTACCAGTTCAGCGCGGCGGTGTAGACGGTCTGCCGTCCGCCTGCGACGCCGACCGCCTGGCCGACCTGGTCGTTGAGGTTCATCGTGCTGACGCGACCGGCGATTTCCCACGCGCCGATGCCGCCGGCGGCGAGCGAGAACGGATCGTGCGGCTTGATCCCGCCGTAGGAGGCCGTCGCCGGGTTGTAGGCGTGGTTCTCGCCGGTCAGCACGTAGCCGACCTGCGCGTAGCCGCCGTCGAACTTCAGGCTCGGCGCGCCGAATGGCGGCAGTCCCGTGTTCGCGGTGCGGTCGACATTGAACCAGTAATATTCGCCCTGCGCGATGAACGGACCATAGGTCGCGGCGGCCTCGGCGCCGTAGACCTGCGCGCCGGAGACGTTGGCGATGGCGCCGGTCGAGATCAACGTCGTCGGATCGATGCGCAGCTCGGGCCGGTCGCTGAGCGTCAGGGTCTGCGCCTGCGTGACCAGGTTGCGCGGCGGCTGCACCAGCCATTCGGCGTCGGCGCCGATATGCACCGAGTAGTTCTTGCCGCTGATTGGATTGCCGGCGATGCGGATGACGCCGCCATATTGCTCGGAGCTTCCGGCCGGCGTGACCGACGACGCAGAGTGGATCGCGCCCGAGGTCGGTCCCGTGACATAGCCGCCGATCCAGAGCTGGTCATTCCACCAGCGGGTGCCGGCGCCGGAACGGAAGTCACCGGCGGCGATGTTCTGCGCGATGATGCCGACCGAGGCGCGCTCCATGAACAGGATGTCGTTGGAGCTGGTGGCTTCGTCGAGCGTCCACGGAATGTCCATGATGCCGCCTTCGATCGCCATCTTGCCGCCGAACGGCTTGAAGCCGGTGTAGCTCAGATAGGCATTCTCGACGCCGGAGGTGCCGCCGCCGGGCAGCGAGCCCGGCGCTGCGCCGCCGAAGCCATCGGACGAGCCGCCGAAGTCGTAGATCAGCGCGTAGTTCCAGTCGCCGAAGAACTTGCCGACGATGCCGATGCGTGCGCGACGGAGGTTCTCGCCGCTGTCGAGCTTCTGCGGCGAGGTGCCCGCGGTGTTCGGGCGATAGTCGTAGCCGCCGACATCCCAGTGCACACGGCTCGTGATCGCAACGCAGTTCTGTTCGTCCGCGGTGCAGATCGTCGGCCGGTTGTTCGGCATCGACACCACGACGCCCGACGGTACGACCGGGCCCTTGACCGGCATCGCGGCATTGGCGCTCGCAACCCGCGCCGCCTTGGCGTCCGCCGCCTTCGCATTGGCGTTCGCGCTGGCCGCGGTCGCAGTGTTGGCGTTGGTCTGCTTCTGCAATCTGTCGAGCTTCTGCTCGAGCATCTTCAGCTGCTGCTTCAGCAGCGCGATCTCGGCGTCGCTGCCGCCTCCGGCCGATTGCGAATGGGCCGGCGAGGCGGCGAGCGCCCCGGCCAGCCCGATGACGATTGCACCAACTCTTGTCGCACTCATTTTGCACCCCTGTTGTGTTGAAGTCCCCACTCACTCACTGAACGTCGTTAGGAGCCTATCGTGACTGACGCACGACAGCGCAGCCCGACAGAGGCATCGCCATGCCGCTTGTTGTCCGCTGGCAACAAGCGGAGCGGCGCAGTGAGATGATATGCATCATAGGAGCCCGGCGGGCCGCTTCAACGCGGCGGCGGCCGGTTTTGCACCGGTCTGGAAGGGGGCGGGTTATCCGGCCGGGCGCCCTTCAATTGGCCGGCGAACACGCCTATATTCCGGCGTTTCCACGAGAGGTGAGAATGCTCCGACCTGTCCGCTTTGTTGCCCTATCCGCACTGTCAGCGTTGGTTTTCATGGGGAATCTTGCCCCGGCCGCGGCCCAGGACCGCCGCGTGCCGTCCTCGCAGGCCGAGCTGCAATTGTCCTATGCGCCGATCGTGCAGCGGGTGCAGCCGGCGGTGGTCAATGTCTATGCCGCCAAGATGGTGCAGAACCGCAATCCGTTCCTGGACGACCCGATTTTCCGCCGCTTCTTCGGCGTGCCGGGGCAGCAGCCGGAGCAGATGCAGCGCTCGCTCGGTTCCGGCGTGATGGTCGATGCCTCCGGCCTCGTGGTCACAAACAATCACGTGATCGAAGGTGCCGACCAGGTGAAGGTCTCGCTCGCCGACAAGCGGGAGTACGAGGCCGAAATCGTGCTGAAGGACAGCCGCACCGACCTCGCGGTGCTGCGCCTGAAGGGGACCAACAAGGAGAAATTCGCGACGCTCGACTTCGCCAATTCCGACCAGCTCCTGGTCGGCGACGTGGTGCTGGCGATCGGCAATCCGTTCGGCGTCGGCCAGACCGTGACGCACGGCATCATCTCGGCGCTGGCCCGCACTCAAGTCGGGATCACGGATTATCAATTCTTCATTCAGACCGACGCCGCGATCAATCCCGGCAATTCGGGCGGCGCGCTGGTCGACATGACCGGTCGGCTTGCCGGCATCAACACCGCGATCTTCTCGCGGTCCGGCGGCTCGCAGGGCATCGGCTTCGCGATCCCGGCCAACATGGTGCGCGTCGTGGTGGCCTCTGCCAAGAGCGGCGGCAAGGCGGTGAAGCGGCCATGGCTCGGCGCGCGCCTACAGGCGGTCACGCCGGAGATCGCGGAGACGCTGGGGCTGAAGCTGCCGACCGGCGCGCTGGTCGCCAATGTCGCGCCGAACAGCCCTGCGGCGAAGGCCGGGCTCAAGCTCTCGGACCTGATCGTCTCGATCGACGGCACGCCGATCGACGATCCCAATGCGTTCGACTATCGCTTCGCGACCCGCCCGCTCGGCGGCACCGCCGAGATCGAGGTGCAGCGCGCCGGCAAGCCGGTCAAGCTCACCGTGCCGCTGGAGACTGCGCCCGATACCAATCGCGATGAGATCGTGCTGACCGCGCGCTCGCCGTTCCAGGGCGCGAGGGTCGCCAACATCTCGCCGGCGCTGGCCGACGAGCTGCATCTCGATGCCGGCGCCGAGGGCGTCGTCGTCACCGATCTCGCCGATGACGGCACCGCTGCCAATGTCGGCTTCCAGAAGGGCGACATCATCCTCGCGGTCAACAACGAGAAGATCGCGCGCACCAGCGACCTCGATAAGGCATCGAAGGCAGGCTCGCGGGTCTGGCGCATCACGCTGGTGCGAGGCGGCCAGCAAATCAACGTGACGCTCGGCGGATGAGCCCCAAGGAATGAGCGCAAAGCAACCGCGCGAGGCCAGCAGCCTGTTCGCAGCGGCGGGGATGGAGCAGGACGCGCCACACCCGCTGCCGGACCGGCTGCGCCCGCGCACGCTGGCCGACGTCGTCGGCCAGGATCACATCCTCGGTCCTGACGGCGCGCTGACCCGCATGCTGGAGACGCGCACGCTGGGTTCGCTGGTGTTCTGGGGCCCGCCCGGCACTGGCAAGACCACCGTGGCGCGGCTGTTGGCCGACGCCACCGAGCTGCATTTCGAGCAGATCTCGGCGGTGTTCTCCGGCGTCGCCGACCTGAAGAAGGCGTTCGATGCCGCCCGCGCCCGCCGCGAGATGGGCAAGGGCACGCTGCTGTTCGTCGACGAGGTGCACAGGTTCAACCGCGCGCAGCAGGATTCCTTCCTGCCCGTGATGGAGGACGGCACGGTGGTGATGGTCGGCGCCACCACCGAAAATCCGTCCTTCGAGCTCAACGCGGCGCTTCTGTCGCGCGCCCGCGTGCTGGTGTTTCACTCGCTCGATACGGCGGCGATCGAACGGCTGTTCGCCAATGCCGAGAAGGTCGAGGGCAGGAAGCTGCCGCTCGATGCCGAGGCGCGCGCGGTGCTGGTGCGGATGGCCGATGGCGACGGCCGCGCCTCGCTGACCTTGGCCGAGGAGGTCTGGCGCGCCGCGCGCAAGGGCGAGGTGTTCGACGCCGAGCAGTTGCAGGCCATCCTGCAGCGCCGTGCGCCGATCTACGACAAGTCGGCCGACGGCCACTACAATCTGATCTCGGCGCTGCACAAGTCGGTGCGCGGCTCCGATCCGGATGCGGCGCTGTATTATCTCGCGCGCATGTTCGATGCCGGCGAGGACCCGCTGTTCCTGGCACGGCGCGTGGTACGGATGGCGGTCGAGGACATTGGCCTCGCCGATCCGCAGGCGCTCGCGGTCTGTAACGCGGCCAAGGATGCCTACGACTTCCTCGGCTCGCCGGAGGGCGAACTCGCGATCGCGCAGGCCGTGGTCTATCTCGCCACCGCGCCGAAATCGAACGCGGTCTACACCGCGTTCGGCGCCGCGATGCAGACCGCGAAGCAGGGCGGCTCGCTGCTGCCGCCGAAGCACATCTTGAATTCGCCAACCAAGCTGATGAAGTCGGAGGGCTACGGCACCGGCTATCAGTATGATCACGACATGCCCGACGCGTTCTCCGGCCAGGACTACTTCCCGGAAGCGCTCGGCCGCCAGACCTTCTACGATCCACCCGACCGCGGCTTCGAGCGTGAGATCCGCAAGCGGCTGGATTATTGGCAGCGGCTGCGCAAGGAGCGGTCTTCGGAATAGGCGGACTGTGCGCTCGGCCCGCCGTATTCGGCCGAACCGGCCGATATTGCAGCGGATTCGGGCCGATTTCGCCGTGACGATTCGCGGCATTTGCGCTAGGCACAACGCAGGTCTGGAGCCAAAAATCACCATGAGCCGCCGCATCAAGAGAACCACATCGCCGGGCGATCGCGCCAAGGGGCGTGACAAGGGACGTGACAGCGATCGCAACAAGGCCGGATCGGCGCAACGCAGCCGCAAGGCTGGCGATCACAAGACTGCTGATCGCAAGTCCGCTGATCGCAAGTCCGGGGAACGCAAGTCCGGTGACCGCCCATTCTCGCAGCGCGCCGCCGCCAAGCCACCGCGTTTCGCCGAGCCGCGCCGCGACCGCGAGCCGCGGCCGGAGCCCGCCGCGGCAAAGCCTGCGGCCGAGCTGCCGTTGCCGACCAAGGTGCAGACCGTCGTCGTCACCGCTGACGAGGACAACATGCGCGTCGACCGCTTCCTCGAGGCGCGGTTTCCCGGCCTGTCATTTTCCCATATCCAGCGCATCGTCCGGAAGGGCGAACTCCGGGTCAATGGCAAGCGCGCCGATTCCAAGGATCGGCTGGAGGAGGGACAGAGCGTGCGGATTCCGCCGCTGCGGCTCGATACGCCGAAGGCGGCGACCGCGCTGTCCGAGGCCGAGGCGAAGACGCTGCAGGCGCTGAAGGACATGACGCTGTACGAGGACGACGACGTGCTGGTGCTCAACAAGCCGGTCGGTCTCGCCGTACAGGGCGGTTCCGGCATGACGCGGCATGTCGACCAGATGCTGGAGGTGATGCGCGACGCCAAGGGGCAGAAGCCGCGGCTGGTGCATCGCATCGACCGCGAGACCTCCGGCTGCCTGCTGATCGCCAAGACGCGTTTCGCGGCATCGTTCCTCACCGGTGCGTTCCGCCATCGCTCCGCGCGCAAGATCTACTGGGCGCTGGTCGCCGGCGTGCCGAAGCCGAAGCAGGGCCGGATCTCGACCTATCTCGCCAAGGAGGAGAGCGAGGAGGACAGCATCATGCGGATCGCGGCGCATGGCGACGAGGGGGCCAGCCACGCCGTGACCTATTACGCCGTGGTCGAGGCCTCGGCGACCAAGCTCGCCTGGGTGTCGCTCAAGCCGGTCACCGGCCGCACCCATCAATTGCGCGCCCACATGGCGCATATCGATCACGCCATCGTCGGCGACCCCAAATACTTCAACAAGGAGAACTGGCAGTTGCCGGGCGGCCTGCAAAATCGGCTGCATCTGCTCGCCCGCCGGATCGTAATCCCGCACCCGCGCGGCGGCGTGATCGATGTCAGCGCGCCGCTGCCGCCGCACATGCTGCAATCCTGGAACCTGCTCGGGCTCGAGGCTGACCGGTTCGATCCGATCGAGAACGCGCCCGAGGAGTGACTCCGGGGCGCCGCCTGAATAACGACCGCAGACAGCAAGAATGATCAAAGCGGCCCGGGGCGTGACGGCTATGTTGCCGCACGCCGGGCATTGCCGGCATGCTTTCATCAAAGAGGTTGTCCATGACCGGACTCTCGCTGCGCGTGATGCTCGTCCTCATCGGCTCGGCTGTTGCCTCAATGGCCGCACGTGCCGAAACCGTGGTGCTCCGCGGCGGCACGCTGTACGCGACGGCCGATGCGCCGGCGCTTCCGGATGCGGTGATCGTGATGACAGACGGCGTCATCAGCGCGGTGGGCAAGTCCGGCGATGTCGCGGTGCCCTCGGATGCGCGCGTCGTCGATTGCAGCGGCAAGACCGTGGTGGCCGGGTTCTGGAACAGCCACGTGCATTTCACGGAGCGTGTCTGGCACAACGCCGGCGAAGCGCCGGCCGCGCCGTTGACGCAGCACATGCAGGACATGCTGACGCGCTGGGGCTTCACCACGGTCTGGGATCTCGGGTCCGATCCGAGAGATATCTTGCCGCTGCGCAAGCGCATCGCGGCAGGCGATGTCGCCGGTCCCAACATTCTGCTGGCCGGCAGCGTCTTTCCCAAGGGTGGGCATCCGGTGTACCTGCCGCCCGAGATGCAGCTACCCGAGGCCGCGACGCCCGAGGAGGCGGCGAAATGGGCGCATGACTGGCTTGCGATGGGCGAGGACGGCGTCAAGCTGTTCACCGGCGTGTTCATGGGCGACAAGCCTGTCATCAACATGGACCCGGCCATCGCCAAGGCGGCCGTCGATGTCGCGCATGCGCAGGGCCGGCGGGTGTTCGCGCATCCGCAGAACAAGACCGGCGTCGAGACCGTGATCATGTCCGGTGTCGATGTGCTCGCGCACACCACGCCGGGCGAGCGCGGCTACACCGACGACCAGTTGGCGCGGTTCAAGGCGCAGGGGACTGCGCTGGTCCCGACGCTTTCGTTGTTCACGACCGTGGTGCTCGATCCGAACGTCACCAACCGGATGGTGGCGGCGACCGTCAACCAGCTCAAGCAATTCTCGGACAATGGCGGCACCGTGCTGTTCGGCACCGATGTCGGCTTCACCAAGCTGTACGACACCACCCAGGAGGTTCAGCTGATGCACCGCGCGCTGTCGGAGCGCCAGGTGCTGGCCTCGCTGACGACCAATCCGGCGCGGTTCTTCAAGGCCGCGAAGAAGGGTCGGGTGGAGCAGGGCTTCGACGCCGATCTCGTGGTGCTCGACGGCGATCCGCTCAGCGACGTCGGCAATCTCGCGAAAGTGAGCACCACCATCCGCGCCGGTCATGTGATCTATCAGAAGCCTTGAGGTCGGAGGATTCCGCGTATCCCAGGCCAGCGTTGCGGCGCGCCGCGGTCACTTGAACGCGGCCGCGGCGTCACGAAATATGGCGTATGACACGATCCTCGATCTTGGCCTGCGCCTTGCTGTGGAACATGAGCGTGACGAGCGCCTTCGCGCAAATCATTGCGCCGGGTGGCTCGATCAATAGTCCACCGGTACCCCAGCCTCCGCCGCCGCCCCGGATCGAGGTGCCGCCGATTCCCAAGATGGATGCACCGCCGCAGCCGAGCCTTCGTGCTCCGCCGCGCAGCTCGTTCGGCGATCGGGTCAGCCGATGCCTCGACGCCGCCGCAGCCGCCGGCCTGAACCAGGCCGACCGCGCGGCCTATTCGCGATCCTGCGCCAACCGTGATTGAGGCGTGGGCTGACCGCCCGGAAAATCGCCAACATTGGCTTCGAAACATAGAGGCGATCCACGCTAACGCAGCGGAGCATCGAGGCCATGCGCACCATCACGCTCGAAGAGCATTTCGCCACGCCGGGCTTTCTCGATGGCCCGGGCCGCGAACTCAGGGACCAGGCGCGTCAGGTCGGCGGCCGCGCCGAGCAATTGATGCGCGACCTGTGCGACCTCGACGCAGGCCGGATCGCCCAGATGGATGCCGCGGGCATCGACATGCAGGTGATCTCGCTGACCGCGCCGGGCGTCGAGCAACTGGAGCCTGTCGACGCGGTGGCGCTGGCGCGCGACACCAATGACGTGCTGGCCGAGGCGATCGCGCGGCATCCGACGCGGCTCTCCGGTTTCGCGGCGCTGGCGATCGCGCAACCGGACCTCGCGGCCAAGGAACTCGATCGCCGCGTCGGCGGTCAGCGTTTCGCCGGTGCGGTCATCAACGGTCATCAGCGCGGCCGCTACCTCGACGACAAGTTCTTCTGGCCGGTGCTGGAGGCCGCCGAAGCGCTGAGTGCGCCGATCTATCTGCATCCGACCAGGCCGCCCAGGGCGGTGATCGAGGCGTCGTTCGGCGGCTTTTCGCCTCTTGTCACCGAGATGCTGGCCGGTCCGGGGTTCGGCTGGCACATCGAAACGGCGGTCCACGTGCTGCGCATGGTGCTGGGCGGCGTGTTCGATCGCTTCCCGAAATTGCAGATCGTGATCGGCCATATGGGCGAGGGCCTTCCGTTCTTCATGCAGCGGGTCGACGTCATGCCGGTCGAATTGACCAAGCTGAGGCGTCCGGTCAGCGCCTACCTGCGCGACAATCTGCACTACACGTTCGCGGGCTTCAATTTCCCCGCGACGTTCCTCGACCTGCTGCTCGAGATCGGGGTCGGCCGCATCATGTTCTCGGCCGATTATCCCTATGCCTCGATGGTCAAGGCACGCGGTTTCCTGGACCAGATTCCGGTGACCGCAGCCGACCGTGCGTTGATCGCGCACGGCAATGCGGAGAAGCTGTTCAGGCTTTGAGAGTTCGCTCGTGCGGGCTACGGAACGGCCGCGAGCCGGGCAGCGGTGACATCAGAGCGTCAGCTTGTAGCCGATATGGCTGCCGACAAAGCCCAACCGTTCATAGAAGCGGTGCGCGTCGGGGCGCGCTTTGTCCGTCGTGAGCTGCACGAGATCGCAACCTCTCGCTTTGCATTGCGCGATCGCCCATTCGAACATCTGCTGCCCGACGCCCGAGCTCCGGTGCGCCTCGGCAATGCGGACCGCCTCGATCTGCCCGCGCCAGGCGCCGATGCGTGCCAGTCCGGGGATGAAGGTCAGCTGCAGCGCGCCGATCACTTCATTGCCCAGCACCGCAACGGCCTGCAACTGGTTCGGATCGGCGAGGATGGCCTCGAATGCATCTACATATCGGGGGTTCGGTGGACGGCTCGGGTCCTCCCGCTGTTGACCCAGGATATCGTCGGCGAGGAGCGCGATGATCGCTGGAAGATCGGCCGGGATGGCCTGACGGAAGGTGACAGGTGTCATTGATGCAGGTTCCACGGACAGAGGTCGGCATTGCCGGCCAAGTGTCCCGGTCCGCGCGGGCAAGATCAAGGGCATGCCAGACGCAAAAGAAACCGCCGGCCCTTTCGGACCGGCGGCAATGTGTCGTCAGGCGTGGAGGTCAGTGTTCCCAGCCGCCGCCGTCCTGATCCCAGCCGCCACCATGGTGATGGCCGCCATCGTCGAAGTCGAAGAAGTCGAACAGATCGCTGAGCGCCGGGCTGTTGACCGGAACGTAGGGATTGTTCGGCGCTGCAACCGGGTTCGGGTAGTTGTCGCGGCTGCGATGGGTGATCGGCTCAAGGCGCCAGTTGCGCTCGATGAATTTGATGATCGAGACGTGATCGGCATACTCATGCGAGATGTGACCCTTGCGCAGGAACGGCGCGACCACGATCAGCGGAATCCGCGTGCCGTCGCCGAAATAGTCGAGCGGTTGCACATAGCCGGAGTCGTAGTAGCCGCCGCCTTCATCGAAGGTGATGAAGATTGCGGTGTCCTTGGCGTAGTCGGAGGCCTGGACCTGGTCGACGATCTTCTTGGCGAAGCCTTCGAACAGATTGAGCTTGGACGACGACGGGTGACCGTCGGTGAACCCGCTCGGCTTGACGATCGAGACCGCCGGCAGCGTGTGCTTGGAGAGGTCGGAGTACAGATCAACCGAGTCCTTGATATGGGCTGCGACCTGCTCCGGGTGCGACATGATCGAGGTGTCGTACTGGAACGGATTGCAGATGTTGCAGTACTCGTCCGCGGTCGGGCCGGCGACGCCCCAGTTGAGCTGATAGGGGTCGTTGACGTAGTTGTTCCACTGGTCGCCGTAGTACTTCCAGGAGATGTCCCGCTCGTTCAGGCTGTCGCCGATGCTCTTGCGGGTCGACGGCGGGATCGTGAACGGCGTGTTGGATGGGTTGGTGTCGGTGTAGGCGTTCTTGCCGTTGCCGAAGTAACCCGGGTTGTAATTGTTCAATAGATAATAGTGGCCCGGTTCGCAATTCGGGTTGATCCGGATGTTCTTCAGATAGTCCAGGATCGGCTTGACGCCGGGCTGGGTCGCATCCGAGCAGTCGCTGTAGGAGCCGCCACCGGACACCGGGCTCGTGGAGTAGGGCGGAGGATAGCCGCCATTGCCGCCCGAGCCGTAGCCGTCCTCGGTGTACCAGTTGTTGGTGCCGGGCGCCGGATTCGGGTTCTCGATCTCATGCACGATACCGGCATCGGGCGTGCCACCGAAAACCTGCGTGCCGTTCGGCGGCACGGCAGCGTGACCGTAGGTGTCGCTGAAGTAGATCATGTCGGCATGGCCGAACATGATGTGGTTGGCCCCGGTGCCGCCGTTGACGGACTGGTGGAAGTTGTCGCTCATCGCATATTTCTGCGCGAGCGAGCTGAAAT
This sequence comes from Bradyrhizobium sp. UBA2491, assembly GCF_002341725.1. Taxonomy (NCBI): domain Bacteria; kingdom Pseudomonadati; phylum Pseudomonadota; class Alphaproteobacteria; order Hyphomicrobiales; family Nitrobacteraceae; genus Bradyrhizobium; species Bradyrhizobium sp. UBA2491. The sequence goes on along the minus strand of NZ_DDOP01000015.1, from coordinate 141,074 downwards.
ACGGCACGTCGCCCTTCTGCACGTTGTAGAAGCCGAGCGCCGTCGAACCTTCGCCCGTGGTCGTTGCCGTCGGCGAGTATTCCGTCGAGAAGTTGGAAGGCTGCGTCGCGCCGTCGGCACCGGCGCCGACGGTCACCTCGACCCACGCGAACAGATTGTGGCCGCAGCCGGACGGGTTGTCGCGGCTGGCCGCCGAGTGGTTGCAGTTCATCTGCTGCCACATCTGGTAGAACCGATGCACCGGGCTCGCCGAATAGGCGTCGTAGGGCATCGTCCCGCCGTTGGTGATCTGGAAAGGACCGGCCGGCAGCGTGTTGACATCGTTGATGCGTTGGTCGGGCGTATGCGAGGTCTGGCCGGTGCCGCCGGTCAGGAGATATTGGTAGTACTCGGAGGGCAGGCCGGATTCCGACTGCTGCGCGAGCACGAGCGATGCCTCGCAGGTGGTGATCGGCGAGCTGCCGCATTTGTTGGGAATGTAGGACACCTTGGGACCGCCGACCAGCGGAGACGGCAGCTGGTCCTTCGGGAAGTTCTGCTTCGGCGGGCTGAGCAAGAACGCGTCGTTCGGGCCGTTATCCATGGCCGCCTGCTGATGCGCCTTCTCGAAATTGGGCCCGGGAATCGCGTTCTTGCTGGGATCGAGCTTGACGATGCCCTGCGACAGCAGGTTCATCACGCTCTCGCCGGAGCGTTCGGGCACGTAGGTCGCGAACACGTGGTCGAAGCTGCGGTTCTCGCCGATGATGACGATAACGTGCTTGATCGGCGTCAGGGTCTCGTGCCCACCGTGGTGGTGTTCCCATTCCTGTGCGAGGACGGGGCTCGCGGTGAACTGGCCCAGCGCCAGTGCGCTGAGGGTCAGACGACAACCCTGCAGCCAACGTGACTTCCGCTTGTCGCGCATCAAAGCTCTCCTTTTTGCTGGTTGATAGGCTTGGTCGAACTTGCGGTGTCGCGCGGCACCACCCGGATCGTTCCCATCATGCCGCCGTCCTCGTGCTCGAGGACGTGGCAGTGGTAGACGAAGGTGCCGACGATGTTGGGATCGCGAAAATCCATGCGCAGGCGCACGCTCGGATATTTCAGCATGCGGCTGTTGTAATAGGGCACGTTGACGGTATCGCGCAGGAACGGTTCGTTGACCGCGATGCCGGACCAGTCGCGCAGCTGGAAGTGAAGCTGGTGGATGTGGAAATCATGGAGCTCCGTCGAGCGGTTCTCGATGATCCAGTCCTCGACGTCGCCCTGTCGCGCGATGATGTCTGGCACGTCGGAGTTTGGATCGAACGGCTTCGGGGTCTCGCCGTCGATGGTCATGAAAAACCTGGTCGGGCTGTTCGGGTCGTTGGGATTTTCCGGCTGTTCGGAGAAGAACAGCTTGCGGACGCGTACCGGCGCGACGTCGCCGACCCATGGCCGTTCCGGTCGTGGCAGTGGTTCGGCGTGCACGGGGAGGGCGGCCTGCGGTTCGGCCGCATCGACGGCGGATGTGATGGTCAGCAGCGCGCGGTTGGGATCGTTTTCGCCGGCGGGACCAGTGTCGACCGCGCGGGTCACCAGCAAGGCCGAGGCACCGGCTGGCGGACCTTCGACGATGAACTCCGCGCGCGATCCCGGCGGCAGGCCGATATGGTTGACCCATTGCACCGGCGGCGACGGGCTGCCCTGGAATTGCAGCGGCACGCCGTCGAGGCCGACGATGCCGATCCGCTGCGGCGCGCGGCCGACCAGCAGGGCGAGGTTGAGATAGGTGATCGCGGATGCGTTCAGCACGCGCCAGAGCTGCCGCTCGCCCGGCTTCATCTTGAGCTGAGCCGGCGGATAGTCCGGATAGGGCACCGGCACGAAATTGACCGACAGATCCTTCGACGGCTTGCCGAAGCCGGTGCCGGAATTGGCGACGTCGCCGTCACTGTCGAGCTGGCTCTTGGTCATGACCGGCTCGAATTTCGACGGCGGCGCGTCCGGGTTGACGAGATCCTGGTCGCGGATCACGACCACGCGCTCGGGCAGGCCGGCGAGCTGTGGATCGGCGCGCTCGATGCCTTCGATGATGATGGCGCCGGAGGCTCCGCCGAGCACCTGCGTCTTGCTGAAGCCGTGCAGATGCGGGTGATACCAATAGAGGCCCGGCGGCGCGTCGTCCGGAATCCGCAGGCGGTAGTCGAACGGCGCGTCGTCGGGCTGGATCGAGGTCTTCAGCACGTCGTCCTGGTGACAGACCGGCGGCACGGTCAGTCCGTGGAAGTGCAGATTGGTGGAGATCGGCGTCATCGCGCCGCTCGTGCAGGCGTCGACCTGCTTTCGCGTCGTGCAGATCGGTGCGCCGGCGAGCGCGCGGTCGATCGCCGGCGTCGTGTCGAGGTCGACCAGGTCGTTCTTGAAATGGATGACGAGCTGGTCGCCCGGCTTCAGTCGCAGCGTCGGTGACGGCTTGCCATCCGTTGTCAGGTAGCAGTAGCGGGCCGTTCCATCGGGCCGCCGCTCGTCGTGGATGGTGAGGTCGGTTTCCAGCACGCCGTCGCGGCTGCGCAATTCCACCGGTTCTGCGATCACGCTTCCGATCTCGGGCCGGGCACAGACGTCCTGTCGCGTCTGCGCCGCATCCTGCAAGCCCGCTGCGCGGAGCCAGGACGTCACACCGCTGGCTGCGAGCCCGAGGCATGCCGCGGCAATGACACAACTAACGGTCGAAAGTCGTCGTGCCACGCCGCCCCGCCAATGCGTCGCCACGGGCGCGCAAGCGCGGGACCGACGTCAGGCATGACATCGTTCCACGTCTTGCGACCACGATGGTCGACAAAGCTTGTGTTTGGTGATGTGAGGCTAGCCGCGCGTTGTTGCGGTAATCTGGCAGGTATTTAACGCGCAGATGACAGAAACTTGCGGCACTTCGACGCAGAACTGCGCGCGGTGTTCAAACCTGCTGAGCGATCAATCGGATGAGCCATTCCCGGACTGAATTGCGGAGATACGAAGACACGCAGGCAATCGTGAGAAATTTTTTCGATGTTGCCGATCGTGTCATGTGCCGTGCCGCCGATCGCGATCAACGCCTGAACTGCGCCAGAAACATCCGTAAGGAATCATGCGCGCTCTCGACATCCGCGATCACCCAGCCTTCGGGTGTGTTGACGACGATGAAGTTGAGCGAGACGGCGCGGCCCTCATTGTCGAACGTCACAGTGACGTCGGTCCTGTCGAACTGCCGCCGCGGCGTTGCGATCGAGATCGGGCCGATCCGCCAGCTCGGGCTCTGCACCAGGAAATCATAGGGCGCGTCGTGCAGGGCGGTCCAGGCGCCGCGCAGGCTGGGATCGAAGAATTGCCGGGCCGTGTCCTCGTCGCGCGGCAGGCCATTCGAGAACGCGGCGCTGCCTTTGCCATAATGGGCGTAGACGTTGCGGATCAGCGATTCCGGCGTGCGGAACCCGGCGCAGGCCGTGGCGGCGGCCAAACTCGCCGTAACGAGCGCAAAACCCGCGAGGAATTTGCTGCGTCCCATCAGCTTTATTTGCCCCTGCCGGTGGCCTATCTTGCAGGGAAACCCTTTGAAACGAAAGCCGGCCGGCGCGATGCGCGAACTGTTCGATGACGTCCCAGACCAATCTCCGCTCGACCCGCAGGAGGCAGTGCGGCGCCACATCCGCACGCCGCAGCGCAAGCGGTTCTATAGCAGTGCCGGCGTCGCTGAGACCGACGGTGGATTTTCGATCATGCTCGACGGCAAGCCGATCCGCTCGCCATCCGGCAAGCCGATCGTGGTGCCGACCCGCGTCATCGCGGATACGGTCGCGGCGGAATGGAACGCGCAGGGTGAGAGCATCGATCCCACGACCATGCCAATGACCCGGCTTGCCAACAGCGTGATCGAGGGGGTGATCGATCGGGCCGGTGAGGTGGCCGACGACGCCGCCAAATTCCTCGGCAGCGACCTGCTGTTCTATCGCGCTGGCCATCCCGATACGCTGGTGGCGCGCGAGGCCGAGCATTGGGACCCGATCCTGTTCTGGGCGGCCGATGCGCTCGGCGCCCATTTCGTGATGGCCGAGGGGGTCATGTATGTCGGCCAGCCGGAGCCCGCGATCAAGGCGGCGCGCGCCGCGTTCCCGACCGATCCCTGGTCGGTCGCCGCGCTCCACGTGGTGACGACGCTGACCGGCTCGGCGCTGCTGGCGCTGGCGCTGACCCATCGTGTCCGCGACGAGGACCAGGTCTGGGCTGCCGCCCATGTCGACGAGGACTGGAACACCGAGAAATGGGGCGTCGACGAGGAGGTCGCGGCCCGCCGCGCCGCCCGCCTGGTCGATTTCAAGGCTGCCGCCGGGGTCCTCAGGGAGCTCAATCCGGCCGCGGGTTAACGAGGGGTTTACGGCACCGGGCTAGCCTGCGGCCCGATCCTGCCGCCTGGCCGAGACCTCCGACATGGCTGTCGCCATCAATCCCGTGCTGCCGGTGCGTGCCTCAAGCGAGGCGGGCAGCGTCGCGCCAGAGCTCAACCTCGAGGCTGGCAGCGTCGTCAATGCGCAGGTGCTCAAGGTGCTGTCCGCCGATCTGGTGCGGATCGCGATCGCAAGCCTGTCGATCGACGTCCAGACCGAGGTGCCGTTGCAGCAGGGCCAGAACCTGCAACTTGCGGTGTCGCAGAACAGTGACGGCATTCGGCTGCAATTGGTCGGACCGGGCGCCAACGCCGGCGATGCCGTCCGGCTGTCGCCGGGAGCAGCCGTCGTCAACGCGACTTCCCAGCCTGTCACCGCGACGCCGAACGTCGTCCTGACGCCGCTGGAGCGCATCACGATCACGGCGACGGCCCAGCATGCGGCAGCCATCCAGGGCAGCCAGGCGCCGCTGTTTGCCAATCTCGCTGTGGTTGCCGCGGCCAATCTGCCGCCCAGGCTACAGGCCGCGATCGCGCAGGTGCTGGCGCAACAGACCAGCCTCGACGAGAACCTGCGTGGCGATGGTATCAAGGCCGGCTTGCAGAAATCCGGCCTGTTGTTCGAGGCGACGCTGGCATCCGGCGCCGTGCCCGCGAGCGGCAGCGCGCCCGATCTGAAGGCCGCGCTGATCATGCTGCGCCAGGCTTTGACCTCGCTCGGCGCTGGCGATGCGGCCAAGCCCGCATCCACGCCGCTCCAGCAACCGGCGTCCACCGGCGCCGGCGCTGCCCCGAGCATTGTGCCGCCGGCATCGCCCGAACCCGAGGTTCAGGAAATCCTGCTGCCGCAGGCCCGCGTACCGGTCGCCGATGATCTCGCCCGCGGCGCCACCGGGCTTGCCGGCGCGCTCGCGGATGCGCTCGATGCCGGCCCATCGTCGGGCGGCGCGCTCAATCTGATCCAGGAAGCGCTGCATGAGCTCGGCAATCCGGCGCGGCAGGGCGCCGGGCCGCAGGTGATGCTGCCCGGCGACGTGCCCGCGCGCGGCAACACGCCGCCGCCGCCGTTTCACGGCGCGCTGCCGTCGGCCCAGGCCGTCGCGGAGCCTTCGATCGCGCCGGGCACGCCGCTCGCGGCCGCTGTGCACCGCCTGCTGGACGATACCGATGCCGCATTGGCGCGGCAGACGCTGCTACAGGTCGCCTCGCTGCCGGGCCACAATGATGCCGCGCGGGCGCAGCTCGACGCCATGCTGCCGCGCTGGAATTTCGAGATCCCGTTCCTGACCCAGCAGGGCACTGCGATGGCGCAGTTCGAGATTTCGCGCGACGGCGGCGGGACTGAGGTCGAAGCCGCCAACCGGGTGTGGCGGGCGCGCTTCACGCTCGACGTCGAGCCGGCCGGACCGGTGCATGCGCTGGTTTCGCTGAACGGCGAGCGCACCTCGGTGCGGATGTGGGCCGAGCGGCCGTCGACTGCCGCGCAGTTGCGCGCCGGCTCCGCCGAATTGAGCCAGGCGCTGACCAGGGCCGAGCTGACGCCCGGCGATATCGAGATCCGCGACGGCAGCCCGCCGCAGCCGGTGCCCGCGCGCGCCGGCCATTTCCTGGATCGCGCGTCATGAGCGAGACCAAGAACCAGCTCGCGGTCGCGCTGCATTACGACCATGGCGGCGCGCCGCGCGTGGTGGCCAAGGGCAAGGGCGCGATCGGCGCCAAGATCATCGAGGTCGCCAAGGCCAACGACATCCCGGTCGAGGAGAACGAGGTGCTGGCGGGCGCGCTCTCCAATGTCGAGCTCGGCGACGAGATCCCGGCCGACCTCTACAAGGCCGTTGCCGAGGTCTTGGTGTTCGTGCTGCGGATGTCGGGCCGGGCGCGCTAATCCTCATTGCCATCCTTTCACCACGATGGCATCCACCATCGTCGCCAACCCGAACCAGCCCAGGTTTCCCGTGATCCATCGCCGCCATGCGCTCGGTCTGTTTGCTGCTGCCGCCGTCCTGCCGTCGCGCAGTTTCGCCAATGTGTCGTACCAGCGCAGCGAGTTTCGCGAGGACCTGCAAAAGCGGTTCTTCGATCTCGGCACCGAGGGCACCTTCGTCGGCTACAAGATCGACGACTATCTGATCATCGCCAGCGACAAGGTTCGCTCGGGGCAGGGCAAGCTGCCGGCCTCGACCTTCAAGATCCCGAATGCGCTGATCGCGCTCGAGACCGGCGTGGTGCAGGATCCCGACAAGGACGTCTTCAAGTGGGACGGCGTCATCCGCAGCATCGAGGCCTGGAACAAGGATCACACGCTGCGCTCGGCGATCGCGGCGTCGGCGTTTCCGGTGTTCCAGGAGATCGCGCGCCGGATCGGCGAGGAGCGGATGAAGAAGTATGTCGACATCATCGACTACGGCAATCGCGACATTGGCGGCGGCATCGACCAGTTCTGGGTGACGGGCAGTCTGCGCATCGATCCGGTGCAGCAGATCGACTTCCTCGACCGGCTGCGGCGTGGCGTGCTGCCGGTCGGCAAGCGCAGCCAGCAGCTGGTCTGCGACATTCTCCCCGTCACCAAGGTCGGCGACGCCGTCATTCGCGTCAAGACCGGTTTGACCGACAAGGAGCACGGCTCGCTCGGCTGGCTGGTCGGCTGGTCCGAGAAGGGCAACGACATCACCGTGTTCGCGATGAACATGGACTGCAAGACCCAGGCGCAGATCGACGCGCGGATGAGCGTCACGCAGCAATGCCTGACCGATATCGTCGCGCTGTGACGAGCTGACCTGCGCCCAAACGCTTTGCGTTCGAGGTGCGCCGCATCTAGCATCCTCCGATAAACCAAACGGAGGAAATCATGCATTCAGCATCGGTCTGGCTGTCGTCGCTCACGCTGGCCGCGGCCGGCGGCTGGCTCGCCGCCACGATGTTCGCGGCACCGGCCACCAGCAAGGAGCCGCGCTTTCCGCAGCTCACCATGGACCAGCTCAACGACCAGCAGAAGCCGCTCGGCGAAGCGATCATGAAGGTGTCGAGCGTCGGCATCGGCGGTCCCTACAATCCGATGATCAGGAGCCCGGTGCTCGGCCAGCGGCTCTATGACCTGTTCTATTACCTGCGCTGGCAGACCTCGGTCCCGACCAGGCTCAATGAATTCGCGATCCTGATCATCGGCCGGCAGTGGCGCTCGCAGGTCGAGTGGTTCGCGCATGCGCCGCTCGCGGCCAAGGCCGGGCTGTCGGCCGACGTGATCGCCGAGCTCAAGGCTGGCAACCGCCCGACGAAAATGGCCGAGGACGAGGCCGTCGTGTACGACTTCGTCACCGAGCTCACCACCACCAAGAAGGTCTCCGACGAGACCTATGCGCGCGCCAAGAAGATCTTCAACGATCAGCAGATCGTCGACCTCACCGCGGTCGCCGGCAATTACGTGATGGTCGCGATGATCCTGGCGATGGCCGAGGAGACCGTGCCGCCCGGCAAGGAGGAGCCTTTCAAGGTCGGGGAGAAATAGCGCGCTGCCACTTCACCTCGCCCCGCAAGAGCCAGGGCAATCGCATATGGCCGCGAGCGGCTTTGCTTTGCTACCTCCACGTTCGTCATGGCCGGGCTTGTCCCGGCCATCCACGTCCTTGTCACGCGGAAACCAAAACGTGGATGCCCGGCACAAGGCCGGGCATGACGGAGTTTGCGGGGAGATCGAGCGCATACGCGATTGCCCTACCGCAAGAGTGGGCGAGGGAACGCAGCGCCGTCGCGGTCGCCATTCGACTCAGCGCCGAAGCGCGCGCTGCAATGCCGGCATCAGCTTCGGATCGCGGCATTGCGCGACGTTGAAGCGCATGAAGGCGGCGGCGGATTGCGAGGCGCTGAACACGTTGCCGGGCGCCAGCACGAGGTTGTCGGCGAGCGCCGAGCGCGCCACGTCGGCGGAGTCGCAGCCGGCGGGCAATCGGCACCACAGATAGAAGCCGCCGCGCGGCATCAGCCACGGCTCGATGCCGATGCGTTGCAGCTTCTCGCCGACGTCGCGGCGGACGCGCGCCAGCCGCCGGCGCAGCTCCTCGACATGCTTGCGATGGGAGCCGCTCGCCAGCACGCTTGCGATAATCTCGGTGGCGACGGCGCTCGGGCCGCCGAACCCGGTCGCCACCTGCAAGTCGGCGAGATCCTCGATCCAGTCGGCGCGCGCCGCGATGAAGCCGCAGCGCAATGAGGCTGACAGCGTCTTGGAGAAGCTGCCGATCCGGATCACGCGGTTGAGGCCGTCGAGCGCGGCGAGCCGTGCCGACGGCTCCGGCTCGAAATCGGCGAAGATATCGTCCTCGACGATGGTGAGATCGAAGGCGGCCGCCGCATTCAGCACGCGGTGCGCGGTCTGCGGCGACATCGTCGCCCCGGTCGGGTTATGCAGTCCGGACACCGTGATGTAGAGCCGCGGCCGCTCGGCCGCGAGCACCGCCTCGAAGCTTTCGACATCGGGCCCTGACGGCGTGTAGGGCACGCTGACGAGCCTGACCTGATGGGCGCGCAGCAGCGCACGGAAATTGAAATAGCAGGGGTCGTCGACCAGCACGGTGTCGCCCGGCCGCAGCAGGAAGCGGCAGATCAGGTCGATCGCCTGCGTCCCAGAGGCGGTGAGCAGCAATTGCTCCGATGGGACCTCGAGCCCCTCGTCGGCGAACCGCGCCATCAGCATGCGGCGCAAGGTCAGCGAGCCGCGCGTCGCTCCGTAGTCGGCGAGCATCGCGTCATCGGCCCGCGCCAGTCCGCGGAACGCGCGCCGCAGCGCATCGGTCGGCATCCAGTCGGCCGGCAGCCAGCCACAGCCCGGCTTCATCGTGCCGCTGCCGGCGTCGAGCGACTGCCGCGACACCCAGAACGGATCGACGGCGCGGTCGCGCTGCGGCTGGTCCTTGGTGAGCGCGAGCGGCGGCAACGCGGCGGACGAGACATAGAAGCCGGAGCCCGGCCGCGCCCGGATCAAGCCCTCGGCGGCGAGCCGGTCATAGGCCTCGACCACGGTCGACGGCGAAACGCCCATGGTCGCGGCGAAGCTGCGGATCGAGGGCAGGCGGTCGTCGGCGGCAAGCGCCCGGCTCGCCACCTTGGCGCGGATCGCGTTCATCACCTCAGTGGTACGGGTCGCCTTCGGCGCATTGGACTGTGATCGCAAGTGTATGCCTATCTTTACCCATACAGTGTGGCGATATTGTACTGATCCGTCTCTGCCTTGGCGAGTCCGACGCCGCTATCCTGCCTTGCGAAAGACGAGGTGTGCGATGAGCGATTCGAAGACGCTGCCGGGAAAGACCTGGCAGGGCAGGACGCGGCCGACGAATTGGCGCACGGCAGGCAACGGCGCGTCGCTGGACGGCTGGGGCAGCGGCCTGCTCGGCGTGATCATCTTCAGTGGTTCGCTGCCCGCCACCCGCGTTGCGGTCGGCGGGTTCTCGCCGCTGTTCCTGACCTCGGCGCGGGCTGTGATCGCGGCGGTGCTCGGCGCCGTGCTGCTTGCGGTGCTGCGGCAGCCCTGGCCGCAGCGCAGGGACCTGGTGTCGCTCAGCATCGTCGCGCTCGGCGTCGTGATCGGCTTTCCGTTTCTGACCGCGCTCGCGCTCCAGCACATCACCTCGGCGCATTCGATCGTGTTCATCGGGCTGCTGCCGCTGTCGACCGCGATCTTCGGCGTGCTGCGCGGCGGCGAGCGGCCGAAGCCGCTGTTCTGGCTGTTCTCCTGCATCGGCAGTGCCGTGGTCGGCGCGTTCGCGCTGTCGAACGACGGATCGGCCTCGCTGACCGGCGACCTGCTGATGGTGGCTTCGATCATCGCCTGCGGCCTCGGCTATGCCGAAGGCGCGGCGTTGTCGCGGCGGCTCGGCGGCTGGCAGGTGATCTCCTGGGCGCTGGTGCTCTCAGTGCCGGTCACGCTGCTGCTGACGATCATGACGTTGCCGCCGAGCTGGGACGGCATCGGCGTGCCGGCGTGGCTCGGGCTCGCTTACGTGTCGATCTTCAGCATGCTGGTCGGCTTCGTGTTCTGGTATCGCGGCCTTGCGATCGGCGGCATTGCCAGCGTCGGTCAGTTGCAGTTGTTGCAGCCGTTCTTCGGCCTCGCGCTGGCCGGACTGTTGCTGCATGAGCCGGTGGCGTGGTCGATGATCGCAGCGACCTTGCTGGTCGTGGCCTGCGTGGTGTTCGCAAGGCGGTTCGCGTGACCGCCGCCGGCTGCCGGCTGCGGCGACGCTCGGCGGTCAGGTCAAACGCAACGTGGTGCGCCGGCGCCGGTACGCCATCAACCCGAGCCCACAGAAGCCGAGGATCATCATCGCCCAGGTGGCGGGCTCGGGCACCGCGGCGACGGCGAATTCGATCTCCGGAATATTGAAGGTCGAGTCCACGTTCTGCGAGAAGAATGTCGCCGAGGTGAACGGTGTCGCTGACGTGATGCCGAAGAAACCGAAGGTGATCGTGTCGTAGGTATTCACCGTCTGACCCACGGAGCCGGCGGCCGTGCTCAACAGAAAGGTCGTGCCGGGATTGACGTTCGCAAAAATGCCGACCGCCGTGATCGGGCTCGCAAAGGTGACAGTGAAGCCGTCATTGCCGTAGAAGTACTGATCCCCGTTGCTCTGCACTGCACCGAGGCTCGTTCCGGAGAACGAATTGAACTGGTTGGTGATGATGCCACCCAATCCGGCTGCGGTGCTGAATGAATAGGTCAGGCCGCCCAGCGTCGATCCCTGCGGAACCAACGTTCCGGCGCTGTAGCTGCCGTAATTCTCGACCGTCAGCCCGGTGGTGGCCGCCGCAAACGCCGAGGAGCTCGTGTAGGTCGCAGCTTGCGCCTGGTGGCCAAGCGATAGAAACGCAAATGACAGAATGATCGCAAATGGGCGCTGCCAGGAAATGCGTGCGTTCATGCCAACCTCCGTCAATGAAAAGCTGCTGTAGAACGAATTTAGAAAAAAGCTGCGCAGTGCGAACCTAGACCCTTAACGAAAAATCAACAACGGCTAATTTGCGCCGCGCCTGCTTGCAGCGCCGTGCCGCGCACGACGCTTTCAAGACAATGCCGTGTCGCTACGCCGGCTCGTTCGCTTTCCCGATCCGCCCGAGATGGGTGTAGCCGAAGCCTCTGGAATATTTCAGTCCGTAGCCGAGCGCACGGTCGATCCCGATATGGGCAAGCCAGATCATCGCAATCGAGAGCACCAGCGGCCCTTCGCCGGCAAAACCGAGCGTCATCAACGCGACCGGCGCCAGGTAGGTGTGGGCGGCGTTGTAGGCGATGGCGCCGGCCCGCGGGCTGATCAGATAAGCGGCAAAGCTCAAGTCCGGCACCAGGAACAGCAGGACATAGATCAGCCAGGAGCCCTCCCATTTGTAATAGAGCACGGTCATCCCGACGAACAGCACCAGCCCCTCCAGCCGGAGCAGGGTGCGGACCCCGCCGGTCGCCGCGCCGGTCTCGGTGGTGGTCGTGTCAGTCATCGCCGTCTCCCCAGATGTCGGAAAATCCTACCGTTTTTGCGCCGGGTACCGTTCACAAGCGCCTTTCCGGTTCCGAAATGGCCGTGCTAAAGCCATTCCGAACGAAGCATCCCGGCCTCGGCCGGGGCGCGGACTGTAGCTAACACGGGCGGAAACAAATGAAAGACATCCTCGACACCCTCGAAGAGCGGCGCGCCGGCGCGAAATTGGGCGGCGGCGAAAAGCGCATCGAGGCGCAGCACGCCCGCGGCAAGCTGACCGCCCGCGAGCGCATCGAGCTTTTGCTGGACAAGGGCTCGTTCGAGGAATTCGACATGTTCGTCGAGCACCGCTCGACCGAGTTCGGCATGGAGAAGAACAAGGTTCCCGGTGACGGCGTCGTCACCGGCTGGGGCACCGTCAATGGCCGCAAGACCTTCGTCTTCGCCAAGGATTTCACCGTGTTTGGTGGCTCGCTGTCCGAGACCCACGCGCTGAAAATTACAAAACTTCAGGACATGGCGATGAAGGCGAGGGCGCCCATCATCGGCCTCTATGACGCCGGCGGCGCGCGCATCCAGGAGGGTGTCGCGGCACTCGCGGGCTATTCCTATGTGTTCCGCCGCAACGTCATCGCGTCAGGCGTGATCCCGCAGATCTCCGTCATCATGGGCCCCTGCGCCGGCGGCGACGTCTATTCGCCTGCGATGACCGATTTCATCTTCATGGTGAAGAACACCAGCTATATGTTCGTCACCGGCCCGGACGTGGTGAAGACCGTGACCAACGAGGTGGTGACGGCGGAGGAACTCGGCGGCGCATCGGTGCATGCGACGCGCTCCTCGATCGCCGACGGCGCGTTCGAGAACGACGTCGATGCGCTGTTGCAGATGCGCCGGCTGATCGACTTCCTGCCGTCGAACAACACCGACGGCGTGCCGGAATGGCCGAGCTTCGACGACATCGGCCGGGTCGACATGTCCTTGGACACGCTGATCCCCGACAATCCCAACAAGCCCTACGACATGAAGGAGCTGATCCTCAAGGTTGTCGACGAGGGTGACTTCTTCGAGATTTCGGAGACCTTCGCCAAGAACATCGTCACCGGCTTCGGACGCATTGCCGGCCGCACCGTCGGCTTCGTCGCCAACCAGCCGATGGTGCTGGCGGGCGTGCTCGACTCCGACGCCTCGCGCAAGGCTGCGCGCTTCGTGCGGTTCTGTGATGCCTTCAACATCCCGATCGTGACCTTCGTCGACGTGCCGGGCTTCCTGCCGGGCACCGCGCAGGAATATGGCGGCCTGATCAAGCACGGCGCCAAGCTGTTGTTCGCCTATTCGCAGTGCACGGTGCCGCTCGTCACCATCATCACTCGCAAGGCCTATGGCGGCGCGTTCGACGTCATGGCGTCGAAGGAGATCGGCGCCGACATGAACTATGCCTGGCCGACCGCGCAGATCGCTGTCATGGGCGCCAAGGGCGCGGTGGAGATCATCTTCCGCAGTGATATCGGCGACCCCGACAAGATCGCGGCGCGAACCAAGGAATACGAAGACCGCTTCCTGTCGCCCTTCATCGCCGCCGAGCGCGGCTACATCGACGACGTCATCATGCCGCATTCGACGCGCAAGCGCATCGCCCGCGCGCTGGCGATGTTGAAGGACAAGAAGGTCGAGATCCCGGCGAAGAAGCACGACAATCTGCCGTTGTAACGGCAGCGTAGGGTGGGTGAGCGCAAGCGTGACCCACCCACTTCGCCCGGCATGATCGGCGGCGGGTTATGGCTTCCGCGTAAGCCGCCCTACAGGTTTCAGTCTGATGACCGATGACGATCCGATCGACGAGATCTCCGAGATCGAGACGCAGATCGAGGAACTCGCCGAGAGCGCCGAACGATCGCGCAGGATCATCCTCGGTTCGAAGGTGGCGATCGCGGGCGGGTTCGTGCTGCTGCTCGTCACGCTGCTCGGCCTATTGGGCTCCGGAGAGACCGCGGCACTCGGATCGATCGCGCTGGTGCTCGGCGGTATCGTGTCGCTCGGATCGAATGTCAGCACGCTGCGGCAGACCGAGGCCGCCATCAGCGCCGCCGAAGCGCGCCGTGCGCGCTTGATCGGTAACATCGATCTTCGTTTGGTTCACGACGCGCCGCTGAAGCTGATGTGATCGGGGTCACGTAACTCGTCGCTCGGAGCCGTGCATTTGCGGCCGCGTGCTTGCGAGCAAACATCGCGCCACGATGCAATCGGAAGTTCGTCCCCATGGAACCAAACTTCCGGGGTTGATTATCCGTACGAGTACGGTAATCGGGATGTTCTGCTTTTTGGAAATGGAGTTGTCTCGTGCCCTCTCGTTTATCTGTTGTTGTGATGTCAGTCACAGTGCTCGCGTCGTCTCTCCCAGCGTATGCCGCACCATTGCTGCCGAGCGAAATGCAGGCACAGGTTCCGTCGGCCACGCACAAGGTCTGGTGCCATCATGGCTATTGCGACGGTGGTGGAGGCGGCGGTGCGGTTGGTGGATTGATCGGCGGCCTGATCGGCGGCGCCATCGTTGCCGGCGCTGCCAACGCGGCTGCTCAGCAGGAGGCGGCCGCAGCCGCGCAGCAGCACAACGCATATTGCGCCCAGCGTTACCGGTCCTACGATCCCGGCACTGGCACGTTCCAGGGCAAGGACGGCCGGCGCTATCCCTGCCAGTAGGCTGACGATCGTTCGCTGACAGGCGACGCAATGAGATGTGACGCGGAGCGCGTCGTGCATGCGCGCTCCGTTTCGTCCAGCCGCCGAGCGATTGATGCAGACTCGTTCGGATTGAGGCACCGCTTCACGCGGACGGCTCGCATATTGCCCGGTGATGCAGCTTGCTCGATGTCATCACCCGTGCATGCGCGTGCAGGTGATCCGGTATTCCACAGACGCCAGTGCGTGAGCGGAGAAGCCGCGGCGTACTGGATCGCCCGGTCGAAGCCGGTCGATGACGGCAGAGGGGGAATACAGCTTCGCCTTCTCGCAACCGGGTTCCGCTTTTTCGCCGGGACGACAGACGAAGGGGCAGCGCTACTTCGACGCCAGCGGCACGTAGTCGTATTCGCCGACGCCTTGCAGGATCAGGAAGGTCAGCGAGGATGTGCCGGCATTGGTGACGAGGTGAGGGCGCGTTGGCCTCACGGCATAGACCTCGCCCACCTTCAAATTCACCTCCTCCTTCGGCTCCTGCAGGAACAGCCGCATCTGGCCTTCCAGCACATAGAAGGTGTCGGAGATGTTGTTGTGGGTGTGCCACGGCACCTTCTGGGTCGGCGAGAGTTGCAATTCCATGATGCGGAAGCCTGGGCGGGCGGCGTGCATGGCGCGACGTTCGACTTCGTAGAGGTGACTGGCATCCTTGACCGGTTGTCCTGGCTTCATGGTGGCCTCCCTGCGATGCGGTGTTCGATCGGTTCGCGACGCGACCATGCTAGCCCCGTTCCGTCATGGGACACATCAGCGGAATCGGCATGACGGCCACGATGCGGCGGCGTGATCGTTGTGCGACGCCACCACCGCGAATGTGAGCAACGATCCATCGGGTTCCATGAAACGTGATCGCGCGGTTCAGCAAGCGTTCAGGTCGCCGCGCAAAAGCTTGCGATGCAGTTGGTCCAACCCAGCAACGTCCAACTCAGCAACAAAGGGAAACTCTCATGGAACGCAGGGACTTTCTGAAGATGGCATTCGGTGTCGCCGCCGGTGTCGCGACGCTCGCTGTGACTGCACAGGCGGCGCCGCTCGCGCCGCTTCCGCTGAGCCAGGATACGCCGGCGTCAGCGAACAGCGATGCACATCCGGCCGTCACCACGAGGGACGAGGTCGATCACCTGAAGCCCGAGCAGGTGCACTGGCATCATGGCCATCGGCGCTGGCATCATCATCGGCACTGGCACCGCAGGCATTGGCACCGCCGTCACTGGCGCCATCATCACCGTCGCCGCTGGTGATTGAACCGCTGGATGTTTGAGCGAGACTTATTTGAAGGGGCGATGGTTTCAACGGCGAGGACTGCTCATGAAGATCATTGCTGCTTCCGTGCTGGCGCTCGGTCTCGGCCTAGTGGCGATATCCGCCTCCCAGGCCATGCCGGTGGCGTCGCTCGACCAGGCCCAGGCCGCCTCCGACAACACCATTCGCGTTGCCGGCGGCTGCGGTCCGGGTTGGCACCGCGGTCCCTATGGCGGTTGCCGTCCGATGTATAATTGTCCGCTCGGCTGGCATTCGGGTCCGTTCGGTCGCCACTGCTTCCGCAACTGGTAGGATCATGATCGCGGTCCGGCACGCACGCTGCCGCGATCATCGCGTCACAAAAGAAAAACCCCGCGCGAGGCGGGGTTTTGTTTGATCGTCTCTGCCGCGATCAGATCGGGCGGCAACGGCCGTAGCGCCAGGCAAAGCCGTAAGGGCAGGCGCGGCCACGCGGCACCACCACGACCGGCGGGCGCACAACGACGGGACCCGGAGCGACGACGACGGGGCCGCGGTTCCTGACGCAGCCGCCATAGGGGCCGCGATGCCAGCCGGGGCCACAGCCACCAGCCGCGTCAGCGGCGCTGATTCCGGCGAATGCGGTCGTCACCAAAACTGCTGCTGCAAAAAGATACTTCATAGTCTCTCCTCTTTTTTGGGCCGCGCTGCGGCACCGCAACAAACATTTACTTACCGATTCGCCCGGGCAGATCATTGCAGAAGCCGCGCCCGCTGTCGCCGAACTTAGTGTTGCCCGCTGAATGCGACATGAACGCCGCGTGCTCTGCCTGCGTCAGTGCGCCGCAAGCAAAGCGCAGCATCAATTCGAAACATTTCTGAAACGCAACGGCGCGGAGCGATGAGGGCACCGAATGTATCGGAGAGCGAGACAAGCGAAATCGCGTACTCGCGAATGATCTCGCCGACCGTTTGAATACGCGACCTTACTCGGCAGCGCCAAACAGTGCTGCGAACCGCTTCTCGCCGTTGCGGGAGAAATTGACCACGCGGCTGCCCGGCGCCGCGTCGCGCGCGGCCCATTTCAATTCGGTGAAGCGGTCCATCATCGCGGCGCCGAGCGTGCCGGCGAGATGGTGCCGCCGCTCGCTCCAGTCGAGGCAGGCCTTGCATACCGGACGACGCGGATGGGTCAGCGCGTCGGCGTCGATCTGCAATTGCTCGGCCATGAAACGCTTGCCTTCGCCGGTGAGCTCGATCGCCTGCTTGCTCTGTCGCACCAGCTTCTGCCGCTTCATGCTGTCGAGCATCTGCACGCCGAGATCGCCGGCGAGATGGTCGTAGCAGATCCGGGCGCGGCGCAGCGCCGGATCCTTCGGCCCGGTGCGCACGCGCATATGGCCGGCGCGGGCGGCGATACCCTGCAGGCCTTCCAGCACGTCGGCGACGTCGGGATCGCTGAGGCGATAATAGCGGTGGCGGCCCTGCTTCTCGGGTTCGATCAGCCCGCCGGCCTCGAGCTTGGCGAGATGCGAGCTCGCCGTCTGCGGCGTGATGCCGGCCTCCTGTGCCAGCTCGCTCGCCGTCAGCGCGCGGCCGGTCATCAGCGCGGTCAGCATGTTGCAGCGGGCGGGATCGCCGACCAGGGCGGCGATCCGGGAGATGTCGGGTCCTGCTTTCATAGTTCGATGATAGCCGAAGCATTGTGGTCGGACAAGCGGGTAGTGTGCTTCCACCTCGTCATTGCGAGGAGCCAACGGGTCGCGCGAACGCGCGCCCGATGACAGGCTCCGCGACGAAGCAATCCACCCCTCCGCATGCGCGGTGCGATGGATTGCTTCGCTGTCGCTCGCAATGACGGAACCAGCAGGAGTTCGTCAATGACCATCACCGTCTTCATCCGCTACCAGCTCGATCCGTTCAAGCGCGCGCTGTTCGAGGAGTATGCGCGGAACTGGCTCTCGATCATCCCGCGCTGCGGCGGCAATCTGCTCGGCTACTGGATGCCGCATGAAGGCACCAACAACATCGCGTCGGCGCTGATCTCGTTCGAGAGCCTCGCCGCCTACGAGGCCTATCGCGCGCGGTTGCGCCAGGACAGTGAGGGCATGGCGAACTTCAACTTCGCGGAGCAAAACCGCTTCATCCTCGCCGAGGAGCGGACATTTCTGCGCAAGGTCGAGCTATAGTGGCGCACCACATCAGCACGCGGAGGCGCCCATGATCGCCGTGATCTTCGAAGTCTGGCCGAAGCCGGAACACCGCCAGCAATATTTCGACCTCGCCGCCGAGCTGAAGCCGATCCTCCAGGAGATCGATGGCTTCATCTCGGTCGAGCGGTTCGAGAGCATCACCGAAAAAGGCAAGTTCGTGTCGCTGTCGTTCTTCCGCGACGAGGCTGCGGTCGAAGCCTGGCGCAACACGATCGAACATCGCCGCACCCAGGCCAAGGGCCGCGCGCGGATTTTTGACGACTACCGCCTGCGCGTTGCCAGCGTGATGCGCGACTACGGTTTGAACGAACGTGAGCAGGCGCCAAAAGACAGTCGCGCGGTGCACGAGCACTAGCAGCACGAATGGTGCGTGCCTATCTCTGCGCGGCCAACGATCACAGGGAGCGACCAATGCCACTGCCAACTGCTGACAAACGCACAGCCTTCAAGAAGCTGCACGAGAGCGGATGCTTCATCATTCCGAACCCGTTCGATGTCGGCAGCGCCCGCGCATTGCAACATCTCGGCTTCAAGGCGCTGGCCTCGACCAGCGCGGGTTTTGCCTGGACCATCGGCAAGGCCGACAACCGCGTCACCGTCGATGACGTCTGCGATCACCTGACCGCGCTGTGCGCGGCGGTCGATATTCCCGTCAACGCGGACTTCGAGGGCGGCTTCGCGGTTGAGCCGGAGAAGGTTGCGGCCAATGTCGCGCGTGGCGTCAAGACCGGCGTCGCCGGGCTCTCGATCGAGGACTCCACCGGTGATGCGGCCAATGTGCTGTTCGAGCACAAGCTCGCGGTCGAGCGCATCAAGGCGGCGCGCAAGGCGATCGACGCGGACAACAGCGGCGTGCTGCTGACCGGCCGCTGCGAGGCGTTCCTGTGGGGCAAGAAGGACCTCAACCTGGTGATCGAGCGGCTGCAAGCCTATTCGGAAGCCGGAGCAGACGTCCTGTACGCGCCGGGCATCGCGACCAAGGAGGAGATTTCGGCGGTCGTGAAGGCAGTGGCGCCGAAGCCGGTCAATCTCCTGATCGGCGGCGCCTCCGAACTAACGCTGCAAGCGGTCGGCGACCTCGGCGTGCGCCGGATCAGCGTCGGCGGAGCGCTGGCGCGGATGGCGTGGAGCGGCGTCATGAAGGCGGCCAAGGAGATGGCGGAGAAGGGCACCTTCGGCGAATTCGCCAACGGCTATCCCGGCGGCGAGCTCAACAAGATGTTCAAATAGACTTCACACCAAAAAGAAGCGGCGAGCCATTTGGGCTCGCCGCTTGCGCCTGGTCAGTGTCGTTGCGTCTTACTTCGCGTTGTCGGCCGGCGGGGCCGCCGGCTTGTTCATGTCCGACTTGTTGATATCAGACGGAGGGCTGGCCGGTTGCGCCGGCGCCGCGCCCGTGGTCATGCCGGGCTGGCTGTTCGGCTTCGGCGTCACGTCGCGCATGCCCGGAGGCGGCGCGGCCGGATTGGCCGATGTCTGCTGCGCGGTCTGGGTCGGCGGTGTGGTGCCAGCCTGATTGACCGACGTGTTGTTCAACCCATAGAACAGCGCGCCCAGCACCACGGCCACCGCAACCGCGAACATCGCGACCTTGGTACCGCTGGCCGGTCCCTCCTGGAGTTCCGGATCCGGCTGCAACTCGTTGTCCAGGCTGTTGAAGCGCGCCTGACGGCGGATTTCGTCATCGGTCGGGTTGGCGCGATACGGATCGTCAGGGTTGTAAGCCATTGCAAGGTTCCTCCGTTAGCACCCCAAAGCTAAACGCGGGGGACAATGGCTGGCGCGTGAGGATGTTCCGCGCCAATGTTGCAACCTGTTCATGCAGGAACCGCGATTCCCGGCGGTTCCGAACCTCCATGAGGCCCTTTCAATGTGGACCATGCCGCCCACCGATTCGGTGCTGCACGTGCTCTCGTTCATCGCGGTTGCGGCGCAGTCGATGACGGCGGCGCTGGCGGCCGGCCGGCGCAGCATGGATTGGGCGGGCGTCTGCATGCTGGGCGCAATCACCGCGCTCGGCGGCGGCACCATCCGCGACGTGCTGCTCGGGCATTATCCGCTGCTCTGGGTCGCGCAGCCGATCTACCTCGCGGTCGCTGCCGCCGGCGCCTTCGCCACCATCCTGCTGGCGCGGCTGGTTCACCGGCTCAATCTCGCCTTCCTGGTGCTCGATGCGATCGGGCTCGTGGTGTTCACCATGGCCGGTTGCGACGTGGCCTGGCAGGTCGACGCCTCGCTGCCGATCGTGATCGTCTCCGGCATGATCACCGGCTGCGCCGGCGGCGTGCTGCGCGACATCCTCTGCAACGAGGTGCCGCTGTTATTCCGTAGCGAGCTCTACGCCAGCGTCTCCGTGGTGACGGGACTGTTCTATGCCACCGCCTTCGGGTTGAACCTCAACCCGCCGATCTGGACCCTGCTGACCTTCGCGCTCGGCCTCAGCTTCCGGATGCTGGCGATCCGCTACAAATGGGAGATGCCGAAATTCGTGTTCAGCGGCGAGGAGCGCTGAACCGTCATTTTGCCGTCCGCACCTTCACTTCGCTGCGCGGGGCCCTCACTTCGCTGCGCGCGCTTTGGCGACCTCGTCGGCCGTCACGGCCGGCGCGGCGTTGCCCCAGGAATTGCGGATATAGGTCGCGACATCGGCGACCTCCTGATCGCTGAGCTTGGGATAGGCCGGCATCGAGCCTGAGTTGGGCGCGCGCAGCGTGGTCACGGTCTGCGCCCCGTCGAGGATGATGCGCAGCGTGCTCGCGGGATTGGCCGATTGCAGATTGGCGTTGCCGGGCAGCGGCGGATAGATCCGTGGTGCGCCCGAGCCGTCGAGCTCATGGCAGGCGACACAGGCGCCGCGATAGATCCGCTCGCCGTCGCCCATCTGCGCGGGCGAGGGCGGCGTGACCTCGGGCTCCGGTGCGCCGGCGGGCAGGCTCTTCAGATAGACCGCGATCGCGCGCACGTCGGCGTCGCTCATCTGCGAGGTCGAGTTGACCACCACCTCCGACATCAGCGGGCCGGCGTGGCTATGGCCGTTGCGGCCGCTCTGGAGGTATTCGGCGATATCGTCAGCGCTCCAGGACTTGAGCCCGCTGCGCGCCGCGCCGTCGAGCCTGGGCGCGAACATGCCCTGGATCATGCTGCCTGCGAACGGCTGGTCGTGCCTGTCGGCGCCGAACGCGTTCTTCGGCGTGTGGCAGGCGCCGCAATGGGCGAGGGCCTCGACGAGGTAGCGACCGCGATTCCAGTCCGCACCCTTGCTCTGGTCCGGCTGGATGATCCCCGGTGTGAAGAACAGCGCATTCCAGGCCCGCATCAGCCCGCGATAGTCGAGTGGCCAACGCAGCTCCGGCGGTGGCGTCTTGTTGCTGACCGGCGCCAGCGTCGCGAGATAGGCACGGATCGCAAGGATGTCGTCGCGGATCAGCTTCGTGAAATAAGGGTAGGGGAACGCCGGATAGTAATGCGTCCCATCAGGCGAGACGCCGCTGCGCAGCGCACGGACGAAATCGTCATCGCTCCAGCCGCCGATGCCGGTATCGCGGTCGGGGGTCAGGTTCGGCGAGAACACCGCGCCGAACGGGGTGTCGATCCGCTTGCCCCCGGCGAACGGTTTTGCCGGGTCGGCCGTGTGGCAGCTCGCGCAGTCGCCGGCGATGGTGAGCGCCTTGCCGCGGGTGACGATGTCGTCGGTCGTCGCGGCGGCGCATTCGCCGGCCGTGAACGCACTGCACAACAGCGCGACAGCCAGAATCGCACGCGTCGTCCGATGTCGTCGCCGCATCCAATCACCTTCCGGTCCACAAGACGCGTTACGCCATTTCGCCGCGGGCCTGTCCTGCGACAGAAACCGAAACGGGCCTGCAATATTCCCGGCACGAAATTGCGATTTTTGAGCGGCCGGCCTTGCCGCCCAGAATTGTGTCGCGCGGGCCGGAAAATCCGACATAGACTGGTTCTAACAAGCGCGGATGACTAGCTAAAATGCAGTCGTCGCGACCAGCGAAAAGAGGGCTAAATGGGAATCAACCAAGGGCCTATCAGCCTCGACCAGAAATACACCCAGGGCACCGGCCATGTCTTCATGACCGGCATCCAGGCGCTGGTCCGCCTGCCGATGGCGCAGATCAGGCGTGACCGCGCCGCAGGCCTCAACACGGCAGGCTTCATCTCCGGCTATCGCGGTTCCCCCCTCGGCGGCTACGACCAGCAGCTGTTCGCCGCCCGCAAGCACCTCGAACAATACAACATCAAATTCCAGCCCGGCGTGAACGAGGATCTCGCGGCCACCGCGATCTGGGGCTCGCAGCAGCTCGCGCTGTCGCCCGGCGCCAAATATGATGGCGCGGTCGGCATCTGGTACGGCAAGGGCCCCGGCGTCGATCGCTGCGGCGACGTGTTCCGCCATGGCAATGCCGCGGGCTCCGCCAAGAACGGCGGCGTGCTCTGCCTCGCGGGCGACGACCATGGCGCGAAGTCCTCCACCGTCCCGCATCAGTCCGACCACGCCTTCATTTCTGCGCTGATGCCCTACCTCTACCCCTCCAGCATCCATGAAATGATCGAGATGGGCCTCTTGGGGATCGCGATGTCGCGCTACTCGGGTTGCTGGGTCGGCATGAAGGTGATCACCGAGACGGTCGAGACCACGGCCGAGATCGATCTCACCGACGAGATGACACCCTTCATCATCCCGACCGATTTCGAATTGCCGCCGGGCGGCCTCAACATCCGCTGGCCCGACGACCGCTTCGAGCAGGACCGGCGGTTGCAGGACTACAAGGGCTTCGCCGCGATCGCGTTTGCCCGCGCCAACAAGGTCAACCGCATCACCATGGATTCGCCGAACGCGCGCTACGGCATCATGGCGTCCGGTAAGAGTTATGAGGACATCCGCCAGGCGCTGCGTGAGCTCGGCATCACGCCCGAGATCGCAGCCAAGATCGGCATCCGGCTCTACAAGATCGGCATGCCCTGGCCACTGGAGCCGGAAGGCGTACGCAATTTCGCCGTCGGCCTCGAGGAGATCTTCATCGTCGAGGAGCGCCGCGAGATCGTCGAGAACCAGGTCAAGCAGGAGCTGTTCAATTGGCGCGACGACGTGCGCCCGCGCATCGTCGGCAAGATGGACGATCACGACAAGCGCTTCCTGACCTTCGCCGCCGAGCTCAGCGTCGCCTCGCTGGCGAGCTCGCTCACCGAACGGCTGCTTCGACTTAATCTCAATCCCGAAATCGCCGAGATGCTGCGCGCCAAGGCAGACTGGTTCAACGGCCGCCAGTCGACCCAGATGCAGGCGACCGCACCGGTCAGCCGCACGCCGTACTTCTGCTCGGGCTGCCCGCACAACACCTCGACCAAGGTGCCGGAAGGCAGCCGCGCGCTGGCCGGCATCGGCTGCCACTTCATGGCGCTGTGGATGAACCGCTCGACCGAGACCTTCACCCATATGGGCGGCGAGGGCGTGCCGTGGGTCGGCGTCGCGCCGTTCACCAATGAGAACCACATCTTCGCCAATCTCGGCGACGGCACCTATTTCCATTCCGGCATTCTCGCGATCCGCCAGGCGATCGCCTCCAAGGCCAACATCACCTACAAGATCCTCTACAACGACGCGGTCGCGATGACCGGTGGCCAGCGTCACGACGGCGACCTGTCGCCGCAGCAGATCACCTTCCAGCTTCATGCCGAGGGCATTCGCGAGATCTATCTGGTCTCGGAAAATCCCGACGCCTATCCGGCCGATACCATCGCGCCCGGCGTCAAGCTGTTCCACCGCGACGAGCTCGAGAACGTCCAGAAGATGTGCCGCGACACCAAGGGCACCTCGGCGATCGTGTTCGTGCAGACCTGCGCGGCCGAGAAGCGCCGCCGCCGCAAGCGCGGCCTGATGGAGGATCCGGCGCGTCGCGTGCTGATCAACCCGGCGGTCTGCGAAGGCTGCGGCGACTGTTCGGTGCAGTCGAACTGTATCTCGGTCGAGCCGCTGGAGACGGAGCTGGGGCGCAAGCGCGCCATCAACCAGTCGACCTGCAACAAGGACTATTCCTGCGTGAAGGGTTTCTGCCCGTCCTTCGTCACGGTCGACGGCGGCGCCCTCAAGCGCCGCGCACGCACCGAACTCGGCGATATCGGCGCTCTGCCGGAGCCGGCAGCGAAGCCGGTGCTGGATCGGCCCTACAACATCGCGGTCGGCGGCGTCGGCGGCACCGGCGTGCTGACGATCGGCGCGCTGCTCGGGATGGCCGCGCATATCGAGGGCAAGGCCTCG
Organism: Bradyrhizobium sp. UBA2491; assembly: GCF_002341725.1. NCBI lineage: Bacteria > Pseudomonadati > Pseudomonadota > Alphaproteobacteria > Hyphomicrobiales > Nitrobacteraceae > Bradyrhizobium > Bradyrhizobium sp. UBA2491. Next base: position 116,783 of record NZ_DDOP01000015.1, on the reverse strand, counting down.
ATGATCCTCGACATGTCCGGCCTTGCGCAGAAGGGCGGTGCGGTGCTCAGCCACGTGCGGCTCTCCGAGCATACGGCAGACGTGACCTGCTCGCGTATCGTGACCGGCACCGCCGATCTGGTGCTCGCGGCCGACGAGGTCGTGGCGGTCTCGAAGGACACCATCACGCTCTGCGATGCCAGCCGCACCGTCGGCATCATCAACAGCCACATCATCCCGACCGCGGATTTCATCCTCAATCGCGACTTCAACTTCCAGACCCGCAAGGTCAACAGCGTGCTGGAGACGGAGCTGCGCAAGGACTCCGCGTTCTTCGACTTCACCAAGCCGGCTGAAGCGCTGCTCGGTGACTCCATCGCCACCAACATCATGATGCTGGGCTTTGCCTATCAGCGCGGGCTGCTGCCGCTGTCGGCGGAATCGATCCAGCAGGCGATCGAGGTCAACGGCGTCTCGATCAAGATGAACACGCAGGCGTTCCAGCTCGGACGTCTGGCCGCGGCAGATCCGGCGCGGCTCGCTGCGATGATGAAGGGGCAGGACGACGACGCAGCCCCGGTCAAGTCGCTGGACGCGATGTCGCTCGACGAGATCATCACCCATCGCATGGGTCTGCTGACCGACTATCAGAACGGCCGGTTGGCCAGGCGTTACCGCAAGCTGGTCGATCAGGTGCGCGACGCCGCCATCAAGGGCGGCTATGGCGAGGCGCTGCCGCGCGCGGTCGCGATCAACCACGCCAGGCTGCTCGCCTACAAGGACGAGTATGAGGTGGCGCGGCTGTTCACCGACGGCCGCTTCGAGAAGCAGCTGCGCGACCAGTTCGAGGGCGACTTCAAGTTCAATTTCAATCTGGCGCCGCCGATCCTGGGCGGAGGGCTCGACGCCCAGGGCCGTCCGAAGAAGCGCGCCTTCGGTTCGTGGATGATGTCCGCCTTCAAGGTGATGGCGCGATTCCGCTTCCTGCGCGGCACGCCGCTCGACATCTTCGGCTACAACGCCGACCGCAAGCTCGAGCGCGACCTGATCGCGGGCTACGAGAAGGATGTGGCAACCGTGTTGAGCCTGCTGTCGCCGCTCAATCACGACATCGCGGTCGAACTGCTGTCGCTGCCCGAGCGCATCCGCGGCTACGGCCCGGTGAAGGAGAAGGCGGTCAACGAGGCAAAGGTTCGCTATACGCAACTCGCCGCCGACCTCGCCAACCCGCCGCCGGCGCCGCGGCAGATGGCGGCGGAGTAGAGCGCCACATAGTAGATGTCGTCCCGGGCAAGCGAAGCGCGACCCGGGACCCATAACCACAGGGGTGTCCTGTTGCATTAAGCTGTGGCCCCAGCGTCGCGCAGCAGCAAACAGCGGTGGTTATGGGTCCCGGCCTTCGCCGGGACGACACTTGTCTTATGGCAAATGCTGTGCGCTCCACGCGCTACGATTCAGTGACACCGACCCGATACGATTGCGGTCTATAATCGTATCGGGTCGCGTCCTTCACCACGGTCTCGCCTGACGGAATATTTCCGCGCTTGCCAAGGTCGCGTCGCCGGTTCAGAAAAACGCTGGAGCGAAAAACGCCAGCGGAGAGCGATTTGACCATCAAGGGCAAGGCCTACATTGCCGGGATCTACGAGCATCCCACCCGGCATGCACCCGATAAATCAACAGCACAGCTTCACGCCGAGGTCGCCAAGGGCGCGATCGAGGATGCCGGGCTCACCAAGGACGATATCGACGGCTATTTCTGCGCCGGCGATGCGCCGGGCGGGCTGTGGCCGATGGTCGACTATCTCGGTTTCAACACCAAGAAGCTGCGTCACGTCGACTCCACCGAGACCGGTGGCTGTTCCTATCTGATCCATCTCGGCCACGCCGCCGAGGCGATCGCCGCCGGCAAGTGCTCGGTCGCGCTGGTCACGCTGGCAGGCAAGCCGCGCACCGGCCCGATGGCGCCGCGCGCCTCCGGCGCCGAGGCCGATTTCGAATTGGCTTACGGGGCTACCACGCACAATGCCTATGGCATGTGTGCCATGCGCCATATGCACGACTACGGCACCACCTCCGAGCAGCTCGCCTGGATCAAGGTCGCGGCCTCGCATCACGCGCAATACAATCCGCATGCGATGCTGAAGGAGGTCGTCACCGTCGAGGACGTGCTGAACTCGCCGATGATCTCGGATCCGCTGCGCCGGATGGATTGCTGCGTCGTCACCGACGGCGGCGGCGCGATGATCGTCACGACGCCGGAGATCGCCAAGAGCCTGAAGAAGCCGCTGGTGCGGCTGATCGGCCATGGCGAGGCGGCGAAGGGGCCGCGCGGCGGCAAGGATCTCGACCTGACCTATTCCGCCGGCGTGTGGTCCGGCCCGCGTGCCTTCGAGGAGGCGGGCGTGACGCCGAAGGACATCAAGTACGCCTCGATCTATGACAGCTTCACCATCACGGTGCTGATGCAGCTCGAGGACCTCGGCTTCTGCAAGAAGGGCGAGGGCGGCAAGTTCGTCGCCGACGGCAATCTGATCTCGGGCGTCGGCAAGCTGCCGTTCAACACCGATGGCGGCGGCCTGTGCAGCAACCATCCCGTCAATCGCGGCGGCATGACCAAGATCCTCGAGGCCGTCCGCCAGTTGCGCGGCGAAGCGCATCCAAAGGTGCAGGTGAAGAACTGCGACCTCGCGATCGCCCACGGCACCGGCGGCCTGCTCGGCGTTCGCCACGCCGCCTCAACCTGTATTCTGGAGCGTGCGTGATGTCTGAAGCCAAGAAGTACAATGCCCCTGTAACCAATCCGGAGACCGCGCCGTTCTGGGAAGCGGCGAAGGCAGGCAAGTTCATGATCAAGCGCTGCACCACCTGCGGCGAGGCGCACTACTTCCCGCGCGCGATCTGCCCATTCTGCTTCTCCGACAAGACGGTGTGGGAAGAGTCGAGCGGCGAGGCCACGGTCTATACTTACAGCCTGATGCGGAAGTCGCCGACCGGTCCCTACGCGATCGCCTATGTGACGCTGAAGGAAGGTCCGTCGCTGCAGACCAACATCGTCGATTGCGATCTGGAGACGGTGAAGATCGGCCAGAAGGTCAAGGTGGTGTGGAAGCCGACCGATGGCGCCCCGCTGCCGTTCTTCACGCCGGCCTAGCCTCAAGAGTACCTTCCCCCTTGCGGGGGAAGGTGGCAGCCGAAGGCTGCCGGAAGAGGGGTGTCTCTCCACGGGAGAGCTGCATCTGCGGAGGCAACCCCTCTCCCAAACGAGTTTGCGTTTGAAGCCGGTGTAGCCCTCTCCCGCAGGGGGAGAGGGCGCAGTAACGGGCAGCGGCGAAGAAAGAACAGAGTTCGGGGAGAAAACAACAATGCCAATCGTGTACGAACAGCTGATGGCCCTGAAAAATCTCGGCCAGAAGTACAGCTACGGCGACCGCGACGTGATGCTCTATGCCTATGGCATCGGGCTCGGCGCCGATCCGATGGACGAGAAGGAACTCGCCTTCGTCAACGAGGGCGTGCTGACACCGCGTCCGCTCAAGGTGGTGCCGACGTTCGCGTCGGTCGCAGCCTGGGGCGCCGGTCCCGGCGAGATGAACCTCAACCGCGTGATGGTGGTCGACGGCGAGCGCGACATCACCTTCCACAAGCCGTTCGCGACCGCGGCCCACATCACGGCCGACTCGACCGTGCTCGACGTGTTCGACAAGGGCAAGGACAAGGGCGCGGTGATCCGTCACCAGACCGTGCTGAAGGACGAGAAGGGCGACAAGCTCGCCACCCTCGTCGCCTCGCGCTTCGCCCGCGGCGATGGCGGCTTCGGCGGCCCGTCCGACGGCCAACCCGAGCCGCACAAGGTGCCGGAGCGGGCGCCGGACAAGGTGGTCGACATCACGACGCGGCCCGACCAGGCGCTGATCTACCGGCTGTGCGGCGACCGCAACCCGCTGCATTCTGACCCGGAATTCGCCAAGAAGGCCGGCTTCCCGCGGCCGATCCTGCACGGCATGTGCACCTACGGCATCACTTGCCGCGGCGTGTTGCAGACCTATGCCGACTACGATCCCTCGGCCTTCAAGCAGCATGCGGCACGGTTCTCCTCGCCGGTGTTTCCCGGCGAGACCGTGACGATGGAGCTGTGGAAGGACGGCAACGTGGTGTCGTTCGAGGCCAAGGTGAAATCGCGCGGCGTCACCGTGATCAAGAGCGGCAGGACGGTGCTGGCGTAGCCACATCCGACGGCCGTCGACTCCCTCGCCCCGCTCTTGCGGGGGGAGGGTGGGTGAGGGGCTCTCACCGCCTGTCGTGACAGTGGTGAGACCGGTACCCCCTCACCCGGATCGCAAGGGCGATCCGACCTCTCTCCGCAAGCGAGGAGAGGCGAAGAAGAAACAACAACGGAGAAACGACCATGGGATTACTCGACGGCAAGGTGGCGCTGATCACGGGCGCGGGCGGCGGACTGGGTGAGGCCTACGCAAAGCTGTTCGCGCGCGAGGGCGCGGCCGTGGTGGTCAACGATCTCGGCGGGCCGCGCGACGGCTCGGGCTCCGACAAGTCGATGGCCGACAAGGTGGTCGACGCGATCAAGGCCGAGGGCGGCCGTGCGGTCGCCAACGGTGCCGACATCTCGACCCTGGCCGGCGGTCAGTCGGTGTTCGACGACGCCATCAAGCATTTCGGCCGCGCCGACATCCTGGTCAACAACGCCGGCATCCTGCTCGACGAGACCTTCCACAAGGCCAAGGAAGCCAATTGGGACAGGGTGATGAAGGTGCACCTCAAAGGCACCTTCTGCTGCACCCAGCCGGTGTTCAAATGGATGCGCGACAATGGCGGCGGCGTCATCGTCAACACCTCGTCGACCTCGGGCCTGATCGGCAATTTCGGCCAGACCAATTACGGCGCGGCGAAGGGCGGCATCTGGGGCCTCTCCAACGTGCTGGCGATCGAGGGCCGCAAGTACAACATCCGGATCTGGACGCTGGCGCCGGGCGCCTTGACCCGTATGACCGCGGACCTGCCGCGCTACAAGGAGAACCCGGGTGCGGCGCTCGGGCCGGACGGCATCGCGCCGGCGGTGCTCTACATGGTCAGCGACCTCTCTGGCGACCAGACCGGCAAGGTGCTCGGCGTCTCGGGCCCGCGTGGCGTCCGCGAGATGCGGATGATGGAAATGGAGGGCTGGAAGCCGCCTTTCACCGGCTGGAAGGCCGAGGACATCGCCACCCACGCCAAGGACATCTTCTTCTCCGAGGAGCAGATCAAGATGGGCGCGCGGCGGTTCTGACCCCATGCTATAGGGGCCGGGGTGGTGCCGGATGGCCCGCCCCGGATACCCAATGAGGACCCCATTATGAAACTCACCGCCCAGGCCGCAGGAACCTTCGCGATTGCGCCGACTCCGTTCCACGACGACGGCCGCATCGACGAAGCATCGATCGACCGGCTGACCGATTTCTACACCGAAGTCGGCTGCGACGGCGTCACGGTGCTGGGTATTCTCGGTGAGGCGCCGAAGCTCGATGCGGCCGAGGCGGAGCAGGTCGCGCTGCGCTTCGTCAAGCGGGCGAAGAAGCTGCAGGTGATCGTCGGCGTCTCGGCGCCGGGCTTCGCCACGATGCGCTCGCTGGCCAGGAAGTCGATGGATGCGGGCGCCGCCGGCGTCATGATCGCGCCGCCGCCGCATTTGCGTACCGACGACCAGATCATCGGCTATTTCAAGCAGGCTCAGGAAGCAATCGGCGACGACATTCCTTGGGTGCTGCAGGACTATCCGCTGACCTTGACCGTGGTGTTCACCCCGGCCGTGATCCGCAAGATCGTGATGGATTCGCCGTCCTGCGTGATGCTCAAGCACGAGGACTGGCCGGGCCTCGAGAAGATCTCGACCTTGCGCAACTTCCAGAAGGACGGCTCGCTGCGGCCGCTGTCGATCCTGGTCGGCAATGGCGGCCTGTTCCTCGATTTCGAGATGGAGCGCGGCGCCGACGGCGCGATGACTGGCTATGCCTTCCCTGAGCTCCTGATCGATGTCGTCAATCTGTCGAAGGCGGGAAAACGCGATGCGGCGCACGATCTGTTCGACGCGCATCTGCCGCTGATCCGCTATGAGCAGCAGCCCGGCGTCGGTCTCACGGTGCGCAAATACGTGCTGCAGAAGCGCGGCATCATCTCTTCCAGCGCCCAGCGCAAGCCGGGTGCCGTGATCACGCCGCAGGCGAGGGCCGAGGTCGACTATCTGCTGTCGCGCGTGGCACGCGTCGACCGCCGCGCCCATCTGCAACCGCAATCCAGTGCAGCAGGTTAATGATGACCGAAATCGTTGCTCCACGCCTAGCCTCGACCGTGCTGCTGCTGCGTGATGGAACGCCGTCGCGCGAAATCGAAGTCTTCATGATGGTCCGCCATCACCAGATCGAGTTCAACTCGGGCGCGCTGGTGTTTCCCGGTGGCAGCGTCGACAAGAACGACAAGGAGATCGCCGCCAATCCCGCGCTCTGTTCGGGCGGAGCAGGGCTCGACGGCGACGCGCTGGGTTTCCGGATCGCGGCGATCCGCGAGACGTTCGAGGAGAGCGGCATCCTGCTGGCGCGACCGGCCGGATCGAAGGATCTGGTCGACGCGAAGCATGCGAACGAGATCGCGACCGCGCATCGTGCGGCGCTGAACGAAGGCAAGATCAGCTTCCTCAAGGTGCTGACCGACAACGGCATGGTGCTCGCGCTCGACGAGCTCGTGCCCTACGCGCACTGGATCACCCCCGAAGGCATGCCGAAGCGCTTCGACACCTGGTTCTTCCTGGCCGCCGCGCCGCCCGAACAGCTCGGTGCCCATGACGGCAAGGAATCGACCGACTCGATCTGGGTCTCGACACGCGAGGCGCTCGAGGGCGGCGAGAGCGGCCGCTTCAAGCTGCCGTTCCCGACCACGCGCAATCTGATCCGGCTCGGCAAGCAGCCGAATGTCGGAGCCGCGCTGAGCGATGCCAGGAAGATGTCGATCGTAACCGTGACCCCCGTCATGACCAAGACCGCCACCGGCCGCCAGCTCCGCATCCCCAAGGAGGCCGGCTACGACGGCGAGGTGTTCGACGTCGGCGCGATGGGGTAGAGCCGTCGTTCGTCCCGTCATCCTGAGGTGCGCGCTCTCGCGCGCCTCGAAGGATCGACGGGCACCAGCCGGGCCATGCATCCTTCGAGACGCTTGCTTCGCAAGCTCCTCAGGATGACGGCTCACTCTTTTCACACTTCGGTCAGTACCGAAATATCATCGGCAACCGTTGCTGTAAATTTCGTCTCAACCATCGAGACGGAATCCTGAGCCCATGACCACTACCCCGCGGCCGGCCAACATGGCCTTCGAGCTCGCCTTGCTGCTGGCGCTCGCCACCCTCTGGGGTGGCTCCTACACCTTCATCAAGCTCGGCGTCGCCACCATTCCGCCGATCACGCTGATCGCGGCGCGGACCGCGATCGCGGGCCTGCTGCTCCTCGTCATCATGTGGATGCGCGGCGTGACGATGCCGACGGACGGGGCGACCTGGCGGCGTTTCATCTTCCAGGCCTGCCTCAACAGCGTGATCCCCTGGACACTGATCGCCTGGGGCGAGCGCTTCGTCGACGCCGGGCTGGCGACGATCCTCAATTCGGCCTCGCCGGTCTTCACCTTCCTGCTCACGGTCGCGATCACCCGCCATGAGGCCGCCAGCCCGCGGAAACTGTTCGGGGTGATTGCCGGCATGGCCGGCATCTGCCTGATCGTCGGGGTCGACGCATTCCGCGATGTCGGGCAGGGGATCCTGGCCGAGGTCGCGATCGTCGCCGCCACCATTTGCTACGCCTGCGCCGCGATCTTCAGCCGCGGCTTCAAGGGGCTCGATCCGATGGCGCCGGCGGCGGGCTCGCTGCTCGCGGGCGCCGCGATCCTGATCCCGCTCAGCCTCGCCGTCGAGCGGCCCTGGACGCTGTCGCCGTCGGCCAGCTCGCTCGCCGCCTTGCTGGCGCTTGCGGTGTTCTCGACCGCGATCGCCTTCGTGATCTACTTCCGGCTGATCCAGACCCTCGGCTCGGTCGGCACCACGGCGCAGGCCTATCTGCGGGTGCCGATCGGGGTTGCGCTCAGCGTCGCATTCCTCGGCGAACGGCTGAGCCCGACGGCGTGGATCGGGCTCGCCTGCGTCGTGATCGGCGTCGCCGCGATGACAATTCCCATGCGCAGGGTCGCGACGGCCTGAGGTCATCGCCGCGATGACGATTCCGGCACGGGAGGCCGCCGCGGCCTGACGTTTTGCGAACGGCGGCCGGCCCGCCCTGCGGGCGGGCCGGAATCGGTCGTTAACGTTGTCGGGTGACACAGGTCACATCGCCGACCCTCCAAGGCCTGTAGCATGTTTTCCCAAGGCCCGTAATTTCCCGTATATTGGGGTGCATTGGACCCCGGCCTAGATGACATGACCGCTGACTTGCCGCCGAATTCGCATCCGCCGCGTGCGTTCTCCCTCTCGATCGGCCAGCTCACGTTCGGCAGCTTCCTGCTGGTGCTGGCTGTGATCATCATCACGTCCACGGCCAGCGTCATCGCGATCCGCCACATCGACACCACCTTCGCCGAGTTGCAGCGGCTGCAGAGCGTCGGCGACATTGCCGAGGACATCGACCGCCGTACCAACGAGCTGCGGCTCGCGGCGCGCGATTTCGTCACCGAGCCCGGCACCCAGTCCGCCCAGGTCGCGGAGGCGGCCCAGTCGCTCAGCGAGATCCTGAAGAAGACCCGTATCGAGCTGGCGCCCGAGCAGCAGGACATGATCGACGGCGTCACCCAGCGGCTGGCGACCTATCGCAGCGGGATCGAACGCATCTCGGCGCTGCTCAGCCGCCGCGCCGAGATCGTCGCCGCGCTGCCGCCGCTGCGCGACGCCTTCGACAAGGCGGTCGCCGAGAGCAACGATACGGCGCTGGCGAGCACGCTGTCGCAGATCCAGAGCCGCATCGCCACCGCGCTGCTGGCGCACAACACCTCCGCCGCCGAGCAGGCCGCGCAAAGCATGCGGGCGATGAGCATCGCCGATCCGGCGCTGCGCAGCGCCGTCGACAATTATGCCGAGGCGATCACCGCGGTTTCGGTCCGCGAGGGCCAGATCGCGGACATCGACCGCGAGGTGCTCGGCGCCGAAGGCAGGCTGATCCAGAAGGTGACCGAGCTGCTGCGCGAGCTGTCGAGCCGCCGCGGCCATGTGCTGTCGCGCGATTTCGCCCGGACGCTTGCCGAGGCGAAATGGCAGAGCATCGTGCTCGGGACGGCGGGCGTGCTGATCGGCCTGTTCGCCTCGGTGCTGGTGGTTCGCCGCACCGTCCGACCGCTCGCCCGGATCGCGGGATCGATCCGCCGGGTCGCCGGCGGCGAGAAGAACGCCTTCATCCCCGGCGCCGATCTCGACAACGAGATCGGCGACATCGCGCGCGCCGCCGAGGTGTTCCGGCAGACCCTGGTCGACGCCGACAGCGCGCGCGAGGCCGCGCTGCGCGCGCTGGCCGAGCAGCGGCTCGCCGAGGAGAGCTATCACAAGCTGTTCGAGGCATCGGTCGAGGGCATCTACGTCACGACCCCGGGCGGCGCGCTGCTCAACGCCAATCCGGCGCTGGCACGGATGATGGGCTATGCCACGCCGCAGGACCTGATCAAGGGCACCGACGACATCGCCTCCACGGTCTACGTCGATCCGGCGGCGCGCGAGCAGTACCAGCAATTGATGCAGCGCGACGGCACCGTACACGACTACGAATACCAGGTGCGCTCGCGTGACGGCACCGTGCTGTGGCTGTCGGATTCTGCGACCGTCGTGCGCAACGACGAGGGCGAGGTGATCCGCTACGAGGGCACGGTGCGCGACATCACCGACCAGAAGCGGGCCGAGGACGCCATCGCCGAAGGCCGCCGCATGCTGCAAATGGTCATCGACACGGTGCCCGCCGTCATCAACGTCAAGAACAACGAGTTGCGCTACGTGATGATGAACCGCTACATGGCGGGCATATTCGGTGTCGATCCGCAGGACGCGATCGGCCGGACCACCGCCGAGCTGATGCAGCGCTACGGCGCCGCCAAGACCGACGAGAACGACAAGCGCGTGCTGTCGGTGCGGCGCGAGCTCGGCTTCTACGAAGAGGAATACAAGGACGCCGCCGGCAACATGCGGCAATGGCTGGTCAACAAGCTGCCGATCCTGGACCAGCAGGGCGAGATCGAGAACATCGTCACGGTCGCGCTCGATATCGGCGAGCGCAAGCGTTCCGAGCAGGAGATGCGCAAGGCCAAGGATTCCGCCGAGGCCGCGCTGCGCAACCTGCGCGAGACGCAGAACTCGCTGATCGAGGCCGAGAAGCTCGCCGCGCTCGGCCGCCTGGTCGCCGGCGTCGCCCATGAGGTCAACAATCCGGTCGGCATCAGCCTGACGGTGGCCTCGGCGCTGGAGCGCAAGACTGCGATCTTCGCGGCCCAGGTCGAGCGCGGCGACCTGCGCCGTTCGAGCCTCAACGATTTCCTCAACACCGCACGGGATGCGTCGTCGCAACTCGTCGCCAATCTCAACCGCGCGGCAGAACTGATCCAGTCGTTCAAGCAGGTCGCGGCGGACCGCAACTATTCGGACCAGCGCACCTTCGATCTCGGCGATCTCACCGAGCAGGTGGTGATGAGCCTGCGGCCTGGTCTGCGCAAGCACAATCTGACGCTCAACGTCGATTGCGAGCCGAACTTGATGATGAACTCCTACCCCGGACCGTATGGCCAGGTGCTGACCAATTTGTTCCTCAATGCGGTGGCGCATGCGTTCCCGGACGGCAAGCCCGGCGAGGTCGAGATCAAGGTTCACGCCGCCGGCGGCGACAATGTCGAGGTGATCTTCGCCGACAATGGCTGCGGCATGAGCCTCGACGTGCGGCGCCGCGCCTTCGATCCGTTCTTCACGACGCGACGCGATCAGGGTGGTACCGGGCTCGGCCTGCACATCGTCTACAGCATCGTCACGACGCGGCTGGGCGGCCGGCTCTCGCTCGATTCCGCGCCCGGCAACGGCACGCGCATCCAGATCATCCTGCCGCGCGTCGCGCCACTCGAGCAAGCCGCGGAGTAGATTGGCCTGCTGTTCCGGACCGCAGGATGCAAAGCAGCAGCGGCTTGAGTTGCGTGCGTATCCGCCGGGCAAGCGAGCGGAAACGCGGCGCCATCCACACTGGCGTACCGCAGTGCGGTTGACAGCATCGTCCTGAAATGTTCGCTGGGGTCGGTCTTGCGCCGACAGGACGGCTGCGGTCGGTGGCTGCGGAAGGCGTCGAGTTGATTTCAACCGCGGGAACGGAAAACTCTCGATGACGTCACGCTGGATCTGGCTCTCTTCGCAAATCATCCATCGGATCTGGTTTCGAGCGTCTCTTTTCTCCCTCCTGGCGATTGCCACGGCTTTGGTCGCCATTTTTGTCAGACCCTATATTCCGAGCAACTGGACCACGAGCATAGGCGCGGACGCCGTCGACAATGTCCTGAGCATCATCGCGTCCAGCATGCTGACGGTTACCACGTTCTCGTTGAGCACAATGGTCTCGGCCTATTCCGCCGCGACCAGTAGCGTGACGCCGCGCGCGACACGGCTTATCATGCAGGACAGCACGACCCAGAATGTGCTGGCGACTTTTGTCGGCTCGTTTCTGTTCAGTCTTGTCGGGATCATCGCGCTCAGCACCGGCGCCTACGGAGAAAGCGGTCGCGTCGTTCTCTTCGTGGTGACGATTGCGGTGATCGTCTTGATCATCGTAACTTTGTTGCGATGGATCGATCATCTTTCGAGCCTGGGGCGCGTGACTGAAACGACAGCGCGCGTCGAAGTCGTGACGATCGAGGCGATGCGATCGCGGCGTAAGCGCCCCTTTCTCGGTTGCCGGCCGCTGAACGACGCGAGCTTCGACGTTCCAGCGACGGCGCGTCCGATCTTTCCGTCCGCAATTGGGTACGTTCAGCATCTCGACACCGGCGGACTCTCGGCGATAGCAACGGCCGGCGGCGGTCAAATATTCGTTCGCACAATCCCGGGACAACTGACGGGGACCAATGAACCCGTCGCCTGGAGCGTCGGCTTGCGGGATCACGATCTCGATCAGGATGCGATCAGGAGTTGCTTCTCGATTGGCGAGACACGCTCGTTCGATCAGGATCCTCGCTTTGGCGCTTGCGTTCTCGCCGAGATCGCATCACGCGCGCTTTCTCCAGCGGTCAACGATCCCGGCACTGCGATCGACGTGATCACGCGAGCCATACGCGTTCTGTCGGTCTGGGCGGAGCCCGTCGACCCTCTCGAGGCCGAAATTCTCTATCCCAACGTTCATGTTCCGCCGATCGATCTCGCAGGTCTGTTCGATGATCTCTTTGTGCCGATCGCACGCGATGGCGCCGGTATCATCGAGGTCGGATTGCAGTTGCAAAAGGCGCTGCGGGTACTGTCGCTATACGACGACGACCGCTTCCGGCAGAATGCGAGGCGGCATTCAGTCGAGGCGCTCGGTCGTGCGGAGCTTCAGCTCGCGTTCGCGGGTGACAAGGAGCGCATAAGGCGTGCTTCGGAAGCGGTCGGACGCACGTGACGCCTGATAGCAAGCCCCGCTTGACGTTCCGAATCCGTGCCACTCGGTCGTTGCCTTAATTGATATCGGCGAGCCAGTGCAGCGTCGCGCCGAAGATCAGGCTCGCCTTGCCGACCAGCGCGGTTCCGCTCATGTTGCCGCGGGTGTCGGTGAAGGTGCCGGAGACGCCGATGCCGACCGGCGCCGGCCCGCCGAACAGCGGATTGTCGGTCTCGCGCGGCGTGGTGTGGCGCTGCACCAGCACCTCGCCCTTGAAGGTGTCGCCCTTCACCGTGTAGCTGCCGGTGTAATACAGATAGGCATCGCCGCCGAGAATCTGTCCGTCGCGAAACAGAATCACGCCGCTGCCCTTGCCGACACGCCCGTCCAGCAGGGTGACGTGGATTGAGTACAGCCCGTTCTTCATAACGTCCCATGGACCGGCTGCCGCGCCCGCAGCAATCCGGATTGGTTTTTTATGCCAAAGCGAGCAACCTCGTGCAATGCGGCAGGTTGATTCCGGGGTGTCCGGAGAGGCCGTGAACCCTCGGTTCCTGCCAGGCGGTGTGACGGCGCGATGACAGCGGACCGTGCGCGCGAATCGAACTGGCCCGCGAAATGCATAGCTCTGGTTGCACTGGCCGGTGAGTGCTGGAGCAACACACATGACAGACAGGTTGGAAGCTGGCGGCCGCTTGGCAGGCCGGAATGACGATCCCGGAACCCTGGTTGGCCGTCGCCGCGGCCGGACGAGCGTGTTTCTGTCGCTTGGTCTGGTCGCCCTCGTATCGGTCGCAGCTGTGCAGCTTGCGCAGGCGCGCGATCCTGACGGCCGCTACGCCAATTCGCCGCTCAAGGAGTGGTTCGACAGCCTGCGCAGCGGCAAGGGACCGTGTTGCTCGGACGCCGACGGCAGCGCCGTCAGCGATGTCGATTGGGAATCGAAGGACGGCCACTATCGTGTGCGTCTCGACGGTGCGTGGATCGACGTCCCCGACGAGGCCGTGGTGACCGAGCCCAACCGGGCCGGCCGGGCCATGGTTTGGCCGATCAAGAGCTACATGGGCGTGACGATCCGCTGCTTCATGCCGGGCAGCATGACGTAGCGCGGCGCGCCACTCACGCGTATTTCTTGTCGCGCTCGAGCAGCTCGATCGAGATGCCCTGCGGGCCGCGGATGAAGCAGATCCGCACGCCGGGACGGATTGTGGTCGGCTCCTTGGTGAACTCGACGCCTTTGGCTTTGATCTCGGCCGCGACGGCGTCGATGTCCTTCACCGCCAGTCCGAAATGATCGAGCCCCTGATAAGGCGTCACCGGCGGGGCATTGACGCCGTCGCCTTGTGCCACCTCCGCGATGAACACCCTGGCGCCGCCGAGCTGAACGTCGATGCGGCCGGGGCCGCGAATGATCTCGCCGCCGAGAATATCGCGCAGCCAGGTCGCGGTGGCCTCGGGATCGGGACTGCGCAGATGGACGTGGTCCCAGGTGACGACAGGCATTGCGAACTCCTTGTTATTCTCGTGCCGCTCGGCTGCGTGGCACTCGCGCTCGAGTGGTGCAAATCTAGGACATGATCCGGAAAAGTGCGAAGCGGATTTCCGAGAGCACCATGTCCGAATATGCCTGAACAGGGGTCCAAGGCGCGATGGCGATTCACCCTGATCGCATCGCTTTGGCGAGTGATCGACTGGGATGCCAGCCCAAGACGTGCCCGCAAGATCGTCGTCCCGAACCGAAACCATTCCGGCGGTGGGCGGTTGTTCTCGCGTGGCCGTAGGGCCTGCGGTCATCTTGAAGGCTGCAAGGTGCGTGGTGGCGTGATTGGGCTGCCAGGGTGAGGGCGCGACGATGAGGACCGGATTGTCGTCGTTTTGGAGATCTGCCGCTGAACGTTTCGGTGAGCGCGGCTTCTATGCCGGCCTGCTGTTGCCGGTGATCGCGATCGCCGGGGCTACCGCATGGTTCATGCTCCCGGACCCGAGTGACGCCGGAGATGAGGACGTCTGGCCAATGTCCTCCACCGTCATCCAGAGCGCGCAAGACACCTCGACCGGGGCGCAGCCTGCCGAGGCGAGAAAGGATACTCCGGCTGTGCCGGCCGATGAGCCGGCCACGGTAGGTGTGGCTACCGCTTCGCAGGCGGCGGAGGAGGTACGGCCGTCCGAGCCGGGCTCCGAGCGGTCGCCGCTGAACAAGCTGCGGATCGCCTCGCAATCATGGCGGCGCGGCGGGCTGGGTTCGAAGGTCCTGGTCACCTTGACGCTGCGCAATGCCAATGATTTCGCGGTCAAGGATATCGAGATCGCCTGCGCCTTCATCCGCCGCGACGGCAGCCCCGTGACCGAGCGCAAGCGACTGATCCCCGACACCATCGCGAGGAGGAGCCGCAAGACCTATTCACGGATGTTAATCGGGTTCGTAAACGTTAACGCGAATAAGGCGAAATGTTCGGTCGTGACCGCCAGCCGGGTCTAAACCCTTGATCTCGAAAAAGTGACCGGGAATTGACCGGCCGGGTGAACCGTAACGGAGAGGCAGGAACTAACTACTAAGCCGACCGTTAGTGAATGACCGGAGGAGCGCGGATGGCGACCTTCCGGCTGATCATGCGCAGACGAAGAATTCGCTGCGCGATGACGTCTGTCGTCGCGCCGAGATGAACCGTGCCCGTGGCGCGGGGGGAGCTTCCAAGATGCCTGTGGCGCGTTATTTCCTGTTCGTTGGTGGAGTGCTGCTCGCGCTGCTCTTCGTTGTTAACGCCATTGTGCCGCAGGACGCGGTTGCTCCCGGCCAGACCCAGGGCCTGTCGTCGCCCGGAGTCGACAAGACGATGGTGCGCATCAGGTCGACCCAGAAGCTGCCGGAACGGGTGGTGTATGACACCAGCCTGCCGACCATCGTTCCGCCGCAGGTGAATGTGGTGGCTGCGGCAGCTTCGTCGGCCCCGCATGAGGCGTCCGCGCAGTCCCGCGTCCGCGATACGTTTGCCCAGTTCATCCCGCCGGAGAAGGCGGCTGACGCACAGAAGGGGCCGGTGGTGGCCGAGGCGGAGCCGGCCGAGCAGCCGGCGCTGGTCCCGCCGCCGGCGCCGAAGAAGCGCAAGGTTGCGCGCAGCCACCCCTATCAGCAGCAGCCGATGCGGCTGGTGCAGCCCGGAATGTATCAGCCTTACCGTGTCGCACAGCAGCAGCCGCGCATGGGCTTCTTTAGCGGCTTCGGGACCTGGTAAGCAGGCGCCCGCAGTCCGCATCGATATGCCGCCACAACTTGGTTGCGGCGGCATTTTCATGTTCGAGGTGCTAGACCGCGTGATGGAGCCAGCGCGGTACCGATTCAATCAGAACCCGGCAATGCGCCTTAGCGCGGCAGGCGCGGAATCTTGTCGGCGAAGCCGTTGTAGCAGGTCAGCCGTTCGTCCTCTTCCTTGACGAACCGGCACTCGTTGACGCCCTTGGCAGGGGCCGCCTTCGGCTTCGGCTGCGGCTTGAAGATCTCATCGTAGCAGTTCAGCCGCTCCTTGGTGGCATCGTCGATGTCGCCGCAGGCCTGCAGCTTTTGCGCGACCGATTGCGGCTTGCCCGGCGCCGGCTTTTCGCCCTTCTTCGCCCCTTTCTTGCCGACCTGGACCAGCGGCTTGTCGCCGACCATCGGCTGAGGGGCCGCCGCCGGCTTGTCCGCGGCCGGGGGTGGGGTGATGCCTTGAGCAAGCGCAGCCGCCGGGCACAGGAGCGCCAGCGCGAGGATGATATGCTTCATGTCGAAAATGTCCGAAATGGCGTGATGACCGGAAGGATGGCGCCGGGGATCGGAAAAGCCCGGCAAGCGCCGAGGCTTATCGCAAGTCTTGCCCGAATCCTACCCCCAGCGGCGGCCCGCCTGGCCGCGATCCACCGGCAAAAATACAGGCAATTCGCCGCCGCTGGATCGTCATGCGTGTGATTTGCCTTTGCCGCACCGGACGGCTATGACGATGCCATCTGCGCGACTGGCGCTTGGATGGACCACCATCGGGGAGCGCAGAGACTGATCGCCGCGCGCCTGGGCACCGCTTCGAAATGGAGGTGCCATGACGGCGAATATTCTCGATGGGCATCTGCATGCCCAAATTGTCATCGACAAGGTTGCCTGCGAACTGGACCGGCTGCCCCGCGCGCCGGGACTTGCGGTCGTGCTGGTCGGATGTGACCCCGCGAGCCAGATCTACGTCCAGAGCAAGGTCAGGATGGCCGAGCGGCTCGGCCTGCGCGGCGAGGTCGTGCGCCTGCCGGACGACGCCGGCGAGGCCGACCTGCTTGCCAGGATCGAGGCGCTCAATGCCCGCAACGATATCGACGGCATCCTGATCCAGCTGCCGTTGCCGGCGCATATCGACGCCCTGCGGGTGATGGCCGCGGTCGATCCGGCCAAGGATGTTGACGGCCTGCACGCCCTCAACGCCGGCCGGCTGTTTCACGGCGACGATGCGCTGGTGCCGTGCACGCCGCTCGGGTGCCTCAGGCTGATCAAGTCGATCCGTCCAGATCTCGCCGGCGCTCATGCTGTGGTGATCGGCAGCTCCAACATCGTAGGCAAGCCGATGGCCGCGCTGTTGCTGCAGGAGCAGGCGACCGTGACGCAGACCCACATCCACACCCGCGGTATCAGCGCCATCTGCCGGCAGGCCGATATTCTGGTGAGCGCGGTGGGCAAGGCTGGTCTGGTGCGCGGCGACTGGATCAAGCCGCAGGCGATCGTGATCGACGTCGGCACCACGCGCGTCGAGAAGCCGGACGGCGGTTACATGGTGTGCGGCGATGTCTCGTTCGACGAGGCGCTGCTGGTCGCCGGTGCGATCACGCCGGTGCCGCGCGGCGTCGGCCCGATGACGATCGCCTGCCTGATGGAGAACACCGTGAAGGCCGCGAAGGCGAGGGCGGCGCGGCTGCAATAGCGCGGGATGCGCGCTCGGAGACGCGCGCGGCCGGTGCTGCTTGCGTCTCGTATGCGCGCATGGCGGTCGCGCGCGAAGTTCATGACCCCAGAGGTAATGGAAAGCCCGCAACGTTCGGCTATCGTCGCGCGGCAGATGGAGGCGCGCGATGCTGTATGCGGAAGATCTCACCGAGGGCCAGACATTCAAGCTTGGCACCTACACGATCGGAGAAGCGGAGATTCTGGCGTTCGCCGGAAAATATGATCCGGTGCCGATCCATACCGATCCGGCCGCTGCTGCCGTGGGGCCGTTCGGAGGGCTGATCGCAAGCGGCTTCAATACCATGGCGATCTATCAGCGCCTCGTCGTGGAGGCGATCTGGACCAAGGTGGCGGGCATCGTCGGCCGCAGCTTCGAGATCCGGCTTCCCAGTCCGGTTCGGCCGGGAGCGACACTCACCGGCCAATCGGAAATCCAGAAGATCACCCTCAGGCCGGAGCGGCGCGACGCCGTGGTGATCTTCAAGACCGAACTCGTCAACGACGAGCAGCGCCCCGTTCTCGTCCTCCTGCTCGATGCGCTGATCCATATGCGGCCTACGGCGCACGGGCAGTCCTAACCTCCGCACCGCGGAATTCCCCGCGGCCGCTCGTGCCCGAGCGCTGCGCCTGCACTAGTACCTTGCATTGCATGGTACCTTGCTATATACAGTTCCTGTGACGTGCAGGAGTTCGATGGCGGAATCGACGATCCAGGTTCAGCTCAAGAAGGGAGCGCTCGAGATGTGCGTGCTGGCGCTGCTGGCCCGTGGGGAAAGCTATGCCTATGAGATCGCGAGCACGCTCGCCTCGGGCATCGGGATGGGCGAGGGCACGATCTATCCTTTGATGCGCCGCATGCAGGATGACGGGCTGGTCGACACGCGCCTCGTCGAGTCGAGCAGCGGGCCACCGCGGAAATACTATCGGCTGACGGCGGCTGGCCGTGCCGCGCTCGCCGCCCAGAAGCGCGAATGGCAGGTGTTTACCGACGCGGTCGACCAACTGCTCGGAGAGCGCAAATGAACAGGGCGGCCTTCCTGCGACGTCTCTCGGATGGACTGGCGGGCCTCCCGGCACGTGAAGCCGAGGACATCCTCGATGACTACAACGCGTATTTCGACGAGGGTTTCGCAGATGGACGCAGCGAAGAGGATGTCGCGGCGGCGCTCGGCGATCCGGCGTGGCTGGCACGCGAGCTGCGTGCCGAGACCGGCCTGAAGCGCTGGGAACAGGATCACAGCCTGCGCAACTCGGCATCGGTGCTGCTTGCCATCGGTGGTCTTGCCGCCGTCGACATCGTCGTGCTGCTGCCGCTGTTGTTTGCGGCGCTGATCACCGTGCTGGTTCTAGGTCTCGTGATGTTCGTGCTCGGGATCGTCGGGATCGGGCTGCTCATCAGCGTCTTCAAGCTCGCCGCGGTCGCGTCGATTGCGAAGCTGATGCTGCGCACTGTCGCCGGCATCGGACTGCTATCCGCCAGCGGCGGCATCGCGCTGCTGCTGTTGTTCGCTGTCAATGTCGCGGTCGGCAGGCTCGGCAGCTACGCGCGGCTGCATTACCGATTGCTCAAGCCCGAGCAGCACGCCGGCTGAATACCGGAGGAGGGTGACCATGCGTGTGCCTCAGACTTTCAGGATCGGGATCGATCGGCGTCGCGTTCTGGCCGGGCTGGGGGCGAGCCTGCTCATGCCATCGGCCGCGTCGGCACTGCCGTCGGCGGAGGACATCGCCCACCGTCTCGCGCAAGCAGAGGGCGCAGATCGGATCAGCGGACTGCACGCGCTGCTGGTGAGCCAGGGCGACCGGCTGCTGTTCGAGCACTATGGCAAGGGCGACGACGAATCCGAAATCGGGGGAGCGCTGCACGACGTCGTGTTCGGTCCCGATGTTCCGCATGATCTGCGTTCGGTGTCGAAGAGCGTGGTCGGTCTCGTCTACGGCATCGCGCTCGCCGCCGGCAAGGTGCCGCCGCCCGAGGCAAAGCTGTACGACCAGTTTCCCGAATATGCCGATCTCGCGCGCCAGCCGGGCCGCGACCGCATCACGATCCATCATGTGCTGTCGATGACGCTCGGCATCGAATGGGACGAACTCACCGTCCCCTATGGGCGCGACCTGCGTAATTCGGAGATCGCGATGGAGGCCGCGCCCGAGCGCTTCCGTTTCATCCTGGAGCGGCCGATCATCGCCGAACCCGGTACCAAATGGAGCTATTGCGGCGGCGCGACCGCGCTGTTGGGACATCTCATCTCGCAGGGCACCGGCGAGCCGCTGCTCGCCTATTGCCGCCGCGTGCTGTTCGATCCGCTGAGCTTCGGTCGCGTCGATTGGGCGAAGGGCGTGGGCGATGGCCAGTATCGCGCGGCGTCGGGGCTGCGTCTGCTGCCGCGCGATCTGCTCAAGATCGGTCAGCTGGTGCGCGCCGGTGGTGCGTGGGGCGGCCGGCAGATCGTGCCGCGCAACTGGCTGACGCGCATGCTCGCGCCGGCGGTCATGATGGAAGATGGCCGCCGCTACGGCTACCAATGGTATCTCGGCGCATCGTTCGCCGCCGCGTTGCCGCATCCGGAGCGCTGGGCTGGAGGCATCGGCTGGGGCGGACAGCGTCTCTATCTGTTCCCTGCGCTCGACCTCGTCGTCGTGCAGTGCTGCGGCAATTACGACAAGCCCGCCGCGGAACAGCGGCGCATCAACGACGTCGTTATCGACGAGGTCGTGCTGCCCGTCCTGGCCTGAGTTGCTGCGAGAGGAACGCAGCACGCCTGTCGCGCCTTTACGCATCGACTGGTCATCACCACGATTACATGTGGAACCTGCAACGCGTGCGGTCAAAACTGCACGCCTATGCGGTCAATGCGTCGCATTCGGGAACGTTTCGGTGCCGGATCGGTTCGAGGATTCGAGGCCCTGACGACAAAGGGCGCGGGCGGGGAGGAACCAGCCAACATCAAGGCCGGAACCAACACGAAGGAGCAGCGGATGAAGCTGAATTCGACTCAAGTCAAACAGACCATGACGCAACTCAATGCCCAGGTGCTTCCGGACGATCATCCGGCCGTGCCGCAATTGAACAGCGTGTTCGGCGAACACACATTCTTTGTCGACACCAGCGGACTCAAGGTCCTCGAACCCGCCCAGTCCTCCGACATGCCGGGGCAGACCGGTGAGGTGGTGAGTCTTGCCGAGTGGAGCGATCCGGAGTTGACCTCGCTTCGGCCGCACGAGCCCGAGCCGACCGGCGTGCTGATCGCGCTCGAGCCGAGCAAGCACTGAGCGAAGCGCCCGGCACCGCCATCGCCCTCGTGACGGCGACTGCGCCGACATCACCGCAAGA